>JALWQP010000112.1 GCA_027083045.1 Desulfurococcales archaeon | reverse complement strand
AGCGCTGGCGTGGGAGACCTAGTTTATAGGGTGTTCGAGAACATGGGTGAGCCGGGAATAATTATCCATGGCCTCAAGGTCAAGCCCGGGAAACCAACAGTAGTTGCTATCGCCAAGAATAAATTATTGTTCGGTCTTCCCGGGTTTCCTCTGTCATGCTTCATGATATTCAACGTGATAGTCAAGCCTATAGTAGCATCTATGCTTGGGTTAAAGAGGACAAGAACATATAGGCTGAAGGCTAGGCTTCCCTATAGGATCAAGAAGCCCTTAGGCAAGACATGGCTACTGCCCGTTGCGCTCGTCGAGTCAGAGAAAGGATTAACGGCCTACCCAGTATCTATGAGGAGCGGCGCGATGTCGCCTCTATATAATAGTGATGGCTACGTGATCTTACCTGAAGATAGAGATCTACTGCTAGAAGATGAAGATGTCACCGTGGAGTTGTTCGATGAGACAAGGGGATTCAGCAAACTAAACATCATAGGTAGCAACGACATGTTGATCCACCGTATTCTCGCTGAATCAGGACTAAGAAGTATTTCTAGAGTGATCGTGGCGGGAAGCACGGGAGGTTGGAAAGCTGTTATTAGAGGCGAAGCCGATATAGCGCCCACACATCTTCTCGATAAGGAAACAGGGAAATACAATACACCGTTCCTAGAGAAATATGGCTTGAAGGGTAAAGCAGTAATCATTAGAGGCTATGATAGAAAGATAGGTATAGTCGTCCAGGAAGGCAATCCGAAAAACATACACAGCATAGAGGATTTCCTAAGAAATGATGTCAGAATAGTCAACAGGACAAGGGGGGCAGGCGCCAGGGTTCTCCTGGATATCCTTCTCCACAGAGTAGCTGAGAAGAAAGGGTTGAGTTTTGACGATGTTAAAAAGATGATCAACGGCTACACCTACGAGGTGAAAACACACACGGCTGTCGCCGCCGCAGTAAAGCACGGGAGAGCAGATGCAGGTATAGCAATAGAGGCTGCAGCCTATCTCTATGGATTAGATTTCATACCGTTGGCGTGGGAAGAGTACGACTTCCTAATACTCAAGAATAGGTTGAACAAGGAATATGTGAAGGCCTTCATAGAATATATCCGTGACAGAGAACGCGTTAAGAAGATCGCTTCACTGCTCCCCGGCTATAAGATCCCTGACGACATCGGGACGATCAAGGCTTCATGACCGTCTCAAGTACATGCTGACATACCGTTTTTTGAATAATTCATACATTCTCCTATGGTCGACTATGTGGACATCAAGGTAGGAATTAATCCCCGATAGCCAGACGAACAAATGAAGCCCAAGAGTAAATACAGTGGTCAGTACATATATTGGTTTAAACTCTGGCGGTTCATGGAAAGACATGGTCTCATCATCCATACCGATAAGCTTGAGGAGGAGTCTATTGACCTTCCTCTCTATCTCCTGATGCTCCATGACAGCATCATACAATGTGTAGGCAAAGATACCGAGTATTGCCAAGTATCCGGCATAAAAGAGGGGCGCAATATATACGTACATGGATAGTATGGCTAGATAGCCAAGGATCAGCGCTAAGGGACTGTACTCGGTATGGGGGCACTTGTACAGATAAGCTTCTTCCAGGAACTCATCATATTCCTGCAGGACATCCTTACTGGCCAATGATATGATGTCCCTGGCGTAGGAAATATAATACCCCGCGAGTTTTACATGTTCGCATATTCTATAGGAGAGAATTACTTGGAAAGCAAAGATGACGGTGAGACCCGCAAATCCTGTTATCATTCCTATGAGCTGTAAGAATATATTGTTGGGATCATAGATATTCATAAACACCATAACGGCGAGCCAAACACATATCATCACTGAGCCTAGGATTATGAACCTGCTATCAAGACCTTTCATTGAAAGCATACGTTTTACCGAGAGATCAAAGGCTTTCAGTATCCTCTCCACCGATGAATCCATCAAATCCATATACACCCATAAAACAATTATTGTCCTGACACTAGCTTATTGACCTTGTAGAGATACCTGCTTGTCTTGACCGTGTCTTCTCCTATTCTATATAGTTTACCTTTGTAAATAACATAATGGCTTCTCCTAGGAGCTCTATCACCGAGGATCCTACACGTTTCCTCAACCATCCAGTGTAGCTGGGTACAGTGAAGACTCCCATCAACAGTGAGAACAGCTACTTCTTCATAACTACCCCTCGCAAGTATACCGGCAAGCTTAAATCCCACCATGTTTACATGCTCGGCCTCAAGACATACGCTAAGCACCCCATACTCTTCTTTCGGGAACTGAGCAAGTATATCGGGGTGCTCCATTTCTACACAACGACCTATAATCAAGAGTTTCTTCTTATGTCTGAAAAGCTTGGAGCGAGCATTGATATCTGCTAATCTTGGCACTTTGTATGACATACGCTCACCTCACATGATAAGGAATATTATGATCCCTAGACAAAATCATTTACTTGGATGATAAAATTGCCTGTGGTCAGGACAGGGCCTGTTAGGGTCAGCGGTTATGCTATAAAGCTTAGGAGAGTAGTTAATGCCTCATTAAGGCCTCTCTATAAAGAGAAGAAAATTGATTCTAAGGAAGTAAACGCGAAGATCAGTGAGATAAATGCGGCTATCTATGAAGTACTTATTAACAAGTTTGAGGTACCAAAAGAAGCTATAGTCAATATTACTCTTGAATACGATGTAGAGGATGGAGAATTCAGAGTTAAGGATATAAAAATAGAAGTCTTTGATCTAAATGAGATCCTTACCAAGAACACCACTAATGAGGTCAAAAAATTATTGCTTAAGAAGAAAGAGATGGCGAACGGGTAAAATAACCCGAGAACAGTTCTTAGAGCGTGGAGATGAGCGTGTAATGATAGTTGGTATTCTGCAGGCAGAATATGGGATAAATCCTACAGAGAACTTGAAGATCACGGGAGAAATACTTGATCGTAGCTATAACATGGCTGATGTAGTTGTTCTTCCCGAGTACTCTATGGCGGATGTATTATCACTTAAACCAGAACAAGTATATGATATCGCTGAGCCCCTCGAAGATAGTGCGTACCTATCCAGCTTATCTGATATGGCCCTGAAATACTCTATAATCATAGTTGCGCACCTTATCGAGAAAACCGATACACCGCCATTGTCTCGAAGCACAACTGTTCTGATCTACCCATCGGGGAGGATTGAGCCTGTTTATAGGAAAATGCATCTATTCGACGCTTATGGGTATAGGGAATCAGACTATTTTATACCCGGCGAGTCGCCGTCGCAGATAGTTGAGTTAGCAGGAATGAGAGCAGGGTTTGCAATATGTTATGATATTAGGTTCCCCGAGCTCTTCAGAACATACGCTTTGAAAGGAGCTGAATCCGTGATCGTACAGGCGGGATGGGTGAGGGGGCCGCTGAAAGAAGAAATCCTAGAACATATTTTGGTGACAAGGGCCCATGAAAACACTATGTACATTATATTGTCGAGCCATAGCGGTGAGAGATATGTTGGTCGAAGCGGTGTATTCAGCCCATATGGCTATAGGATAATTGATCTAGGTCCTAGGCCTGGATACGCGGAGATCGGCATTGATGGGGAGAGCGTTTATGATGCGAGGAAACTAATCCCTGTTCTCAAACATGCAAAAATGCGGTGGATTATTTCGCTTCACGGCAACGAGTAGCATAACAATTATCTAGTGCCTCGATAAGTTTTTCCCTAATACTCTCATCACCTTCTAGCAATCTGTTCAGTAATGATGATGTATTTTCTCCACAGATAACCCTGATCTTGTCTGTGAGGCCTTCACTAAGCAACCTTGATGCTTTCTTGGCCATACTATACTTGTCTTCCAGACCAGCTATTATACGGGTTAGCTCCTCAATATACCCGCAGTCATTTTCTACTGATCTCAGTCTTGGTGGATGTTTCAGCAAGTACATGTCGAGCAGGAACATTAACAGCCAGAAAAACGCGTAGCCGGCATAAACACTACCATAACCACGAACATATGCTATAATAGATGATATGAATGCCGTGAACGTTGCTATAACAGCAGCTATAGCTAGTTTTCTATATTGTTTTTCGTTCAATCAGTTCACCTTCATAGTAATCTATGATCCTCAATAATTTTTCCTCAATCTTATCCGATACTCTCTCTGCATCACCGTAAAGCTTAGTCTTCATC
>JALWQP010000111.1 GCA_027083045.1 Desulfurococcales archaeon | reverse complement strand
ATATAAGAAGATAACGTGTTTCCTCGAAGACTATGGCTTCATAAAGAAGATCATCGAGAAAACCCTAGATGTAGGAGATACCGTCGGCGCAGTCGCTGTTGACTCACAGGGCAGGCTAGCTGCAGCGGTAAGCACTGGTGGAGTCATACTCAAGTTCCCGGGAAGAATAGGTGATTCACCTATTCCTGGTGCGGGCTTCTATGCCTCCGAGTACACTGCGTGCTCCGCCACAGGTATCGGGGAGAAGATCATGGAGTGTATGACGTGCAAGTACCTAGACATGATGTATAGGGAGACAAAGGATCTAGTGGCAGCCGCCGAAAAGACCCTCGAATATGTTAATAAAGCCGTTGGAGAGAACACAATGGGCTTCATAGCCATCGATAAAAACGGGGAGATCGTCTGGGCCTACAATACCGAGGCAATGCTCATAGGATACTATGAGGACAACAGTATCAAGGCATTGATAAAGCCTCCTAGGACGCATTAAGATATCTTGAAGAGCTCCATATACTCCGGGGTCTTCGGGAATATTATCATGTATTTTTTAGCCAGCCTGGCAAGATACTTTAGAGCTTCATCGGTTATTTCATCCTTTACCTTCTTAGCAAAGAACCGCCTGCTACGCCATGGAAGATGCGATGCTATACTGTCGACTAGTTTTCCTGTCCCTTCGATTAGGCTTGAGACGAACTTGTCGGCCAACATGACCGTGTCTATTCTGAGTGTTGAGCTATTGCATTTGAGCTGAAGACTTATATCGTCGTAGCGGTACACGAACTCCTTATAACTGCTGATATAGCATTCGAGCAACTCCCTCTTGAGACACTTGATCTTGCCGGATAAGAGTAGTTTCGGCTTGCTTATCACGCCATTGCTAAGCTCTTTTAGTGATTTCACCATGTCTTCAAAATAGCTCTTCGGTAGAACAACTATGTTGTCGGGCAACACCAGTCCTTCTAGCGACATATCTTTGCTACTCAATATCACTACATCGCCGTTTATGAAGGTGTAGATGTAAGATGCAACCGCGTAATCGCCGATGAACTCCCTCATATCCACTATGATGGCATCCAAGCTATTGACTACTAGGTCATATCCATAAGTGTTTCTGAGCTCCTCGGCTATTATTCTGATGAGTCTACGGCGTCCCTCTCCGAGGTAAAGTGGAAGCAAAGAGCAACATGAAAGTATTTCATGCTCGATGCTCGTCAAACTGTTCACCAAATACAAGTTATTAGTAGAATATATTGCTTCTCCCGTCAGACTTATCTAGTCTATATAAAAATGTTTCTCTTAAAAACATGTGGACCATGAGATGCGGTGAAAAAAGAGAGATAACCTTATATTGAAGCCTTAATCGCTTCACCCAGTATCTCGAGGCCGAGCTTGACCTCCTCCTCCGTGATTATGAGGGGCGGTATAAGCCTTATCCCGCTCTTACCACATCCCAGAAGTACAAGGCCTCTCTTGAGAGCCTCATAGAGTATCTTGTTCCTCCTCTTAGGATCGGGCTCCTTACTCTTCTTATCCTTGACTATCTCGATAGCCCATGCTAGACCTAGTCCTCTAGCATCGCCGACGAACTCATATTCCTCTTTCCATTTGTTGAGCGTCTCTCTGAACAATGGCTCGAGGCTCCTCACATGAGGTAGTAGTTTCTCCGTCACCTCAAGTGTTTTCAGGGCAACCACTGATGCTAGAGCGTTGCCTCCAAACGTGTTGCTATGCATTCCGGGCTCTCGGAAGTCTAGGGAGGCCTTATAGATTGTCGCTCCTATTGGCACAGCTCCTCCACTGAGACTCTTGGCCAGCGTTATTACGTCAGGAGCTATACCGAAGTGCTCGATCGCGAACATCCTGCCCGTCCTGCCCATGCCCATTTGTACCTCGTCGATTATAAGGGGTATCCCGTGCTTATCGGCCAGCTTCCTCAGCTCTGAGAAGAAGTTCTTGGGCGGTACCACATAGCCGCCCTCGCCCTGTATAGGCTCGGCAATGATTGCTGCTACTTCTTCTTCAGGAACATATTTTTCGAGCACCCATTCCTCAATATACTCTATGACGCGGTTTACGAGCTCATCGGGCTGCTCGTAGCCATCTATATGCCATGGATTTCTGTAGGGATTCGGGTAGGGGACGTGTACCGCCCCAGGCATCCATGGATAGAAGCCACGTTTATGCACGGGCTTGCTGGCTGTTAGTGCTAGGCTTCCAAGGGTTCTGCCGTGGAAGGCGCCGATGAAGGCTATGAACATCCTGGCCTTCCTATACTGCTTGGTTAGTTTTATTGCAGCTTCAACGCTCTCCGTACCACTATTCGCGAAGAACACTTTCTTGTCGAAGTCTCCGGGAGCGATGTTCGTCAGCTTCTCCGCTAACATTACCTGATAGGGATTGTAGAAGTCTGTTCCCGCCGCATGGGCAAGCCTCTCTATTTGCTCGACCAGTACCTTCTTCACCTCAGGATGAGTTGGGTATCCTAGGTTTGCAGCTGATATACCGCTGGAGAAGTCTAGGAACACATTACCATCAACATCTACTAGCCAGACACCCTCTCCTCGCTCGATAACTAGGGGTAGGTGCTCGGGGTCATGGGTTGTTGTGGCGACGTATTTGTGATGTCTCTCTATCCATTCCCTGGATTTGCTGCCAGGACTGCCGGGGATTACCTTGATCTCTGGATGGCTAAACATGAGAATCACCAATAGGATTCTATGAATTGAATACATAGAAAAAATTATCTACAGACAGCTAGGAGGCCTAGATCCTTGGGAGAACCGGGAGACCCATTACGTGCATCGCGTCACCAAGTATTTTCGCGGCACAGTAGATGAGTACGAGTCTGAATCTCTTCCTATTCTCGTCCCTCTCCTTTATGACGGGAATTTTCTCGTAGAAGAGATTAAGGGCTGAAGATAACTCGTAGGCGTATTCCACCACCTTGTTGGGCTTCATCTCCTTATAGGCGGTTACTAGTACGTCTTTATAACCCATGAGCTTCTCAACGATCTCTTCTTCCTCCCTGACTAGCTCAACCGCGTCGAAGTTGATTCCATCATAATCCCTTGTTACCTCTTCTCTTACATCGTCAGGCTCATCGATGTCTTTACCGTATGCTTTCCTGAGTATACTTAGGAGTCTTGCATAGGTGTATTGTATCCATGATCCTTCCGTGTGCTCAACCAGTTTCTTGGGATCGAACGTTAGTAATTTGAGGGGCTCTATGCTTAGTAGTAGGTACCTAGTGTTTGCCACGGCTAGCTTCTCGGCTTTGTCTAGAACACTCTCGGTCTCCTCAACTCCGAGTTTCTTGTGTGATTCCATGTATTGGTCTAGCATGAGCTTACGGTATCTCTCAATAAGCTCATCCATGCTGATGTATCTACCGTATCTTCCACGCATCCTGTAGCCTTTAAGGTGTACCATTTCGTAGGCGAGGTGTATAGTGTTGTCGGCATAGTCCTTGTATCCCAGCAGGTAGAGGACGCTCCTAACTTGTTTCTGCTCGAGGTTCTGCTCGGTTGCGATCACATTGTATACTTTCTTCGCCCCGGTCACACTGTACTTATATATAGTATACGCTATGTCTCTTGAGACGTAGAGTGTTGTCCCATCGCTTCTCCTCAGTACCACGCGCTCGGGCTTCTCCGCCCCAAATATATTACGGATATATTCGTCTTCCTCGTAGGCTTTCCCTAGATCAACTATTACTGCCTGTCCCTCGCTACCACCATACCTTGTCTTTAGGGACGCTTCAATGATCTCCTTGGTCAACTTCTTGATCTCCGGGTGGCTCTCCCAGTCATAGGAATCGAAGACTATGCCTATCCTTCTAAGTGTTGACTCGAAACCTTTCAGTACAAGGTCTATCGCTTCCCTGAAGAGCCTTGTTATCCTTGGGTCTCCTTCCTCGTACAGCTTCATGAGCTCGGAAACCTTCTTCTCGAATACCTCTGGTTCATCGATGGACTGGGATATGACGTCGTAGAGCCTTGGGAAAACTGTTCTGAGGTCTTCGGCGCACTCGTATAGCTCAGCTAGTTTATCCCTAATCTCCCTATACCTTGATAGAAGAGACTCTGCTTTTCTACGTATCTCGGAAGACTTCTTTCCTTCCTGCTTCTTCAGGGCAGAAACTATTATTTCTAGGATCGCTCCTAGGTCGTCTTCTAGGCTTAGCTGGGATTCCGCTCTCCTTTGATGTCAGACTCCGTGCGGGGG
>JALWQP010000110.1 GCA_027083045.1 Desulfurococcales archaeon | reverse complement strand
GGGTAGCTTAGTCTCTTCTCTCAGTATGATCCTTTTTCTTTCTGGAGATTCTACGAGTATGGCGTCCCATTCCATGTTTTTCAAGAACTCTAATTTAGTTTCATAGCACCATAGTTCTTTTGATATATTAAGCTCCAATATTTTTTCTAGCATGTCTGTCTCCTTATTCTTCTTGAGGACCACAATGCGTGTTATGGGTTCCGGCTTAAGGAACAACAGTGTCTCCGTGTCCTTTATTTGGCCGTCACCGACTATTGCACGTAGGCCAGGAGCTTCGACTTCTGAGAAAATATACTCGTTCTCTCCACCCACACTACTCATATGTCTAATGACATTATTATGGGCTAGCACCAACATACGATCTATTAGTTTCTCGTGCTTGCGAAGATTGTGTTCACTCCATTCAGCTTCTATTCTTTCAAGTAGAGTAATCCTTACTGTATCATTTCCTATTTTTCTCGGCTCGTAGTACACTGTTTTTGCCAAAACTTTAACCAAAACCAATACACCTAGATAGGAGAATAAGTTCTAATTATGTCAGTGCATATTAGTTGGTAACACCCATTAATATTTAACGGTAAAGTTTAGGAGAGGTGAACATCTGTGTCAGCCAATGTGAAGCTCCACGTTATCAGCGTACCAATCCCGGAGGGAGCCAACATAATTATTGGACGAACCCATTTCATTAAGAGCGTTGAGGACATATATGAAGCCCTAGTAACTAGTGTGCCTGGGATTAAGTTCGGATTCGCGTTTAACGAAGCGAGCGGCAAACGGCTCGTGAGATGGGAGGGCAACGATGAAGAGCTCGTCAAGAAAGCCATCGAGGCAGCTCTGAAGATCGGTGCAGGCCATACCTTTGTGCTCTTCATTAGAAATGCTTGGCCAATAAACATCTTGAATCAGCTAAAGAACGTTCAGGAAATCGTAGAACTATATGTTGCTACCGCGAACCCTATACAAGTCATAGTGGCCGAGACCGATCAGGGTAGAGCCATCATAGGAATAGTGGATGGGTATCCGCCAGTTGGTGTTGAGACAGAAGAGGATAAGAAGGAGCGGAAAGAGTTCCTGAGAAAGATCGGTTATAAGATGTAATTAATATTTATGCTTTTACATAGTTATTTCTCCCAAAGCGCTCGGTTCAAGTTCTTTTTTAACAGCATCACGTACAGCTTCTACGTATTTGAACCTATCAGGCGACTTCTTGAGATCGGCAGGGCCGTAGACTCTGATTAATAGTTTAAACAATATGCCGTCCTCGTCGAGGAGATGAGGTATATCAAGTGATTTAGTGATATTGTTCGAGATATCAATGAATGTTATCTTACCAACAGGTAATGGTGGAACAGGACGAAGAGTATTTATTGCTACCCAGAAGTCCTCCATTTCTTTATACTTTAGTCCTTTATCGATAATTTCCTCGCGCACCGCTTTTTCTATCCTGTCTCTGAATTCTATTGCCGTTCTCCTCTTGAATAATATGGATGCTGGCCCCCTCAGATTGATCGGTGATAAGACGTATTTTTCCTCGTACAACAGCTTCCATAGAGGCTTCCTATTGACTATGCTTGAATATAGTCTACTTATCCGTTTATCCTCATTACAATAGCTAGAAGCTAGTCTCAATGCCTCATAATCGTTGAGGGAGAGATATTTTGTTGGATCCCCTTTTCCGAGGGAATTAATTGCTTCTCTGTATATACCACCACTTATATCATCGGTTATTCTTAGCAGTTCTATTGCAGCCTTATTGAATACCAGTGTTACCGGGTGGAAGTACACATTTTCGAACATTGCTATACGGGATCTAAGATACGAGGCTAGTGCTCCTCTTGCCCTTAGCTCTAAAACTATGTTTCCCGGTTCAAAGGGGGAGGCGTGGCTGAGCCTTATAAGCCTGTAGTAGTCTATTAGTCCGTACTCTCTTGTACCTGTATAGTAGCTATCACGTATGAGGAAATCGAGTATATCAGCAGGATATATCCATTCTTTCACAGTTTTCCTCAGAAGTTTAAGTATGGGTTCTTCGGGCTGCTTATTAGATAATAGTTGGAGAACAATATCAAGCAGGCCATTCTCCTCAAGGATATCCTTGATCTCAGTGTTCTTTATTATATTGTATCCTGCTTCTTCATGGTTCTTGATGTTCAGGCTATGTTCATAAGTCCAATAGATCGCCTCCTCAAAGGCATGACTGAACGGCCCATGACCTATATCATGTAGGAGGCCTGCGATACGTGTTGCTTTGATGAGTTCTTCGGCTTTATAGCCCTCTATGATAGATTCCTTGCTAATCCCCTGGAGTAAGCTCTTAGCGAAAAGACCCGCTAAGTGCATTACGCCTATACTGTGTTGAAATCTTGAATGTTCAGCGCCTGGATATACTAGATAGGATAGTTGGAGCTGATGGAGAAGCCTTAGTCTCTGCATAGGAGCGGAATCCATCACCGGTTTTTCAAGCGATTTATCATACTCGATGTAGTTGTATACGGGATCCCTGATAAACCCTATAGACCCCATAAAACATCACGCTTTATTCCATGGCTTAAAAATAATATTTAGTTTTTAGGATTCTAATATTCTGCTTCTGCTATACTATATCTACGCAGGGAGATCCTATAGCTGTGAACAGCACTCATTGAATATCTTTTGTGCATAACGTATTGCCTCATCTATGTTGACGCTTTCTTTCTCATACATATACGCCATGCTCTCTCCATGACTCCTTGCAAGCACTATTATGTATTTGTCATCAACGACAATAACAAGAACATAGCACCGGGGAGGATCGCCTTCTTCATCCTCATATTCTACCCAATATTTGTGCCTACGTGCTATATCTACTAGTTTCCATGCATCAGTGGAAACAAGGGGTTCTCCAGAAAATAGCGCCGATACCTTGTCTACACCGAATTCCCTGATGACTTGTTTTATAAAGCTGACTCCGCGCTGCATAATAACCCCATTATATTGGTAGTGGCAGGTCTAGTATTCCGTATCAGTTTCACTGAGAGTTTCAACTATTTCCGCGTAGATCGTATCACCGATCTTTCTGACTGCCTTAACCCGTACCTTCGAGCCCAGACTCGCATCATATACTATTACTTGATGTCCTTGGTATCTTGCTATGCCCCTTCCTTTTTCATCAACATCGTTGATCTTAACGATGAACTCTTCGCCTATCCTGATCGATCTCTCTTTTGGTACCTGAACACGAGGATAGACGCTGAATCTTTGAACTTCGCTTGTATAGGGGTTCCAACGATGTTTACGAGCTCTATGTCTAGCCACGAATGCATCCCATAATTCTTGTTTTTCCCTGTATCTAATCGTCAGAGGATATTATATCGTTTATGCATAATTATATTGATCAGTCAGCATTATTAGAGTCTTCAACACTCTTATCACCGCAGGGAGAAAACAATGAGGTACCCAGATTTTCTGAGACATATTGTGAACTCTAAGCTAGCGGAGTATTCGAACAATAAAAGTGTCGCTAGCATTATCGACGAAGTACGAAAAATGATTGCAAAGGCCGAAGAAAAATATAATTTCAGTAGCTTCGGCGGTAACCCCGAAAATCTCGCTAAATACTTGAAGAGCGCAGACTTCAAGCTTGTAGTATCTCTGTTTAAATCAGCTAGCAAGCTGGACATTCTCAAGGAGATACTTATCGAGACCAAGAAGCTATATTCTGAGCTCCCAAGTGTTATGGAGGCTATTGACGAGATACTACCCAGTCTTGTTGGCGAGGAAAAACCGCCAACACCGGAGAATATTGTTGAGAACTTGAAGAAAGAGTTTCCGAGAGCAAAGATAGGTATTGAGGATAGCAGGGTTTCTCTTAGGCTAGACAATGTAGAGCTCGTTATACAGATAGGTGATTCTACATACAATGTATCCGGCACAATTAGACTGAAGTATAGTGCGAAAACACTTGATGAGCTACTAGACTATATCAAAAACATTGTTTCATTAATGAGTACATCTGGTGCATCAAGCCTTGAAGGGGTTAGTATTCTTCGATTGTGATGGCGTACTAACTGTTGAGCATAGCAGTTGGGGCGTGCTACACGAATACTTCGGGAGCAGAGACAACAGTTATTTCGCTGACCTCTATAAGCGAGGTTTAATCAGTTACTTGGACTGGATGAAGATCGATATAGCACTAATGATCCACAGTTACGGCAGACCTATTACGAAGAAAGATGTAATCAAGGCTTTATCCGGTATTAGGATAAGGAGCTCTGCTAAAAGAGTAGTTGAGATGTTAAAAGAAGATGGCTTTAAACCGATCGTTATTAGCAGTGGTGTCGATTTACTGGTTAGTCGCGTATGTCGCGAGCTTGGTATTAGTGAGTGCTACTATAATGAGCTGCTATTTATTGACGACGAGCTTATCCCAGGTGGAGTACCGAGGGTGCCCCCAGACAAGAAGCTGGAAATTATGCGTGAACTCACAGAAAAGTATGGGATCCCTATGAATAAGACTGCCTATGTCGGTGATAGTTCATGGGATATCACTATATTCAGAAATGTAGGCGTCTCCTTCGCAGTGAACCCGTGTGGAATGGCGTGTAACCATGCTAATTATGTTGTCGATGATCTAATAGAAATCCCTGAGTATTTGAAAAAATTATTTCGTTAGTCCGCTTCTCGCTCTGAACTTTAATCCTTTCTTCTTGAGCTCCTCCAGAGCCTCCACCACATCATCGAGTGTTTTTGCCTCCACTATTATCTCAACTCTCGCTTTCGAGGGCAGTAAGGCGGGATCCCAGCGATCATGTCTTATATCAACAATGTTTAGCATATGTTCGGCTAATAGTTTTATTACCTTGCCCAGTTCTCCCGGCCTATCATCTACTTCGCCTATTAGGGAGACTAATCTTCCGTCTTTCGCTAGTTCATGCATGATGATCCTTGACAACAGTGTTGGATCGATGTTTCCTCCACTGACCACGCATACTACTGGTTCCTTTAGTGGAGCATATTTTCCCACGAGCAGTGCAGCTATTGGTAGGGCACCAGCTCCCTCTGCCACTATCTTGGCTCTCTCGAGCAGAAAGTTGATAGCGTACGATATATCTTCCTCATCTACTAAGACTATATCGTCCACGAGTTTCTCCACGATCTTACTCGTTATCCGTCCTGGCTTCTTCACTACGACCCCATCAGCTATCGATGGTTTAGGTCTATAATTTTCCAGGCTCCTCGTGAGAAGCTTGTACATTGCTGGCGCATTCTTTGGCTGAACCCCTATTACCTTTGTGTCAGGATTTCTCTTCTTGACCGCTATACTTATACCAGAGATTAGGCCTCCACCCCCTATTGGAACGAGCACACACCCAGGAGAGGCCAGTTCGTCCATTATCTCATGGCCTATTGTGGCTTGTCCAGCAATGACATGTGGATCATCATAAGGATGCACGAACACATAGTTTTTCTCCCGCGCGATCTCCATAGCTTTCTCATAGGCTTCATCATATATATTGCCGTGGAGAACAACTTCTGCGCCATAACTTCTAGTTGCATTGACTTTTGTGGCTGAGGTTATTTTCGGCATGACTATGACGGCTTTCAACCCGAATACTTTGGCTGCGTACGCTACTCCCTGTGCATGATTGCCGCTGCTAGCCGCTACTACTCCTTTTACCTCCTCGCCCTTGGAGCGTGCCTCCTCTATGATCTTGTAAACCTTGTAGATTGCTCCCCTGACTTTGAAGCTACCCGTTTTCTGTAGATTCTCGAGCTTCAAGTAGACGTTACGACCAACAAGACTTGACAGTGTATAGCTTGTTATTAGAGGCGTTTTGTGGGCATATTGAGAAATTATTTCCCTGGCCTCGAGGCTGTAATCGTATATCTTATCTATTAGTCTATCTACATCCTCGGAGCTCATCTATTTCCCACCAATCAATATTAAGGATTCAATTATTAGAAATAGTTTCCAGTGATAACCCATGTTATCTGACGATCTCACTCTTCGCGAGAAAATAATAGAAGTGCTGAAAAACACTGAAACACCCCTAACGGTAGATGATATTATAGCTCTGCTTGGGCTAAGACAGAGCGATCGACGCCTAGTATATGACGCGATTCTACATGCCGCCAAATCACTTAGCCGAAAAAGCCATGGACGCCTCGAAATAGTTATGGTGCCCCCATATTGTATAAAGTGCGGCTACTTATTCAAGGACTTGAAAAAACCGCGAAAACCAAGCAAATGCCCACGATGCAAGAGCGAAAGAATAGCTCCACCCAGATTCATAATAAGAGAAAAGACCTAGTTATTTCTCTTTAATATTACTGATTAGCTTTACTATCTCATCGAATTTCACGTCTTTGATAAGGATCATTTTCAGTCTATCACGCTGACCACTCACTATATCTATCTTTGAAACGGGTATTCTCAGCCTTTTGGATAAGTATTTGATCAATGCCGCATTTGCCCTTCCTTTCTCGGGAGGTTCAGTAGTATAGAACACAAGTTCGCCACCCTCAAGAACTAGTTCCTCTCTGTTAGAGCCTGGCTTGACATATATCTGTATAATTACTCCTTTTTTCGACTCATTAAGTATCCTTCCTAACACATCTAGCTCAGGCATGATATTCTCCCTCAGTTATCCATGGTATAATAGGTTTATTTCTCCCAATATATATCAGTAACATACATGCGGCAATGAACTATACTATGGCGGGACTGAATAAGTGATGACGCCGGGCGCTTATTTGAGCCGCATTCTCGGAAGTATTATCCCCTTCCGTCTCAGCTCGACTATTTTACGAGATATTTCTTCTTGTCTAAGCCATTGACCGTATCCTCCGCCCTTCCCTATGATCCTCATGACTTCACGCCTAAACCATTGTGGCACACGTTTCGGCAACTTGTACGCATATGGCGTGCCTGGTAATGGCATGAAAGTATGGAGATGTATCCGTGCACCCAGCTCTACAAGCTTTTTGATAGCCTTAAGTGTTAGAACAAGATCCTCTTCCTCTTCAACCGGGAGACCCACGATGAAATCTATATCGGGCTGAAACCCGTATTTGGTAGCGTTTTCGACCGCTTCAAATACATCTTCAATAGTATGTCCCCGTCCAAGGACCTCAAGAACTCTGTTGCTCCCGGACTGAGCTCCCATGATGATGTTTTTGTTAGATACATATCGCGACATCAGTCTCGCGGCTTCTCTTGTCAGGTGTTCTGGTCTAACCTCGCTTGGGAAGGTCCCGAAGAAAAGTCTTCCTCTCCCATATTTCTCGAAGACATTATGGATCCGAGTAAATAATTCTTCGATGACCTCCAAAGCCGGTTCTCGCTTATAGTATTTCAGCCCATAGGACAAACTATCCGGCGATACGAATCTTACATCGTTCAATCCATCACCAAGCATTATGTCAATGTGCTCTATGATCACATTTATGCTTCTATGTCTAATTTCTCTTCCAAAGACATAACTTACTTGACAGTATTTACAGCCATGTGGACAACCACGAGTTATCTCAATAGGATTATACAAATGCCTCCAGTACGGAAATGGTGGATATTCATCTAGTTCAACATGCTTGTCTCTTTGCCCAGTAAATATTGGTTTTCCATCAACAATAGTGAACAACCCCCTGACCTTAAGCGGATCAAGAGAATTAGCTATTGTTGAGAGAAACTCGCAGATCGTCTCTTCTCCTTCACCAACAACAGCGTAGTCGAAGCCTAAAATTCTCAGGGTACCCAGCGGATCCCCTGATGCATGGGGGCCTCCGGCTAGGGTTATGAATCCTTTCATCTTCGCGGTCCTAATCAACCCGACTAGCTTTGCACGGAAATTATCATCTACTAGTGCAAAGGTGTTTAGAGAAACAGCCACTATACCGATGCTGTATCTTGCTTTTATGGCGTCCAATAGACTAGCTGATTTCGATGATTCAATATTTTCAACTATATAGACGTCGATATCATCGACGAGATCTGCTACTGCTGATATAATGTTCACACTGTATCGAGTGAACCGTGTACGATACAGTATCAGGGCTACCCGTGGCAACTCCATAAACACCAGTGCAAGAAAGCTACCAAAAAAGTTATCCGGTTCTATACAATATAACTTATCCAGACAGAAGCGACGATCAATAGATCGGTGGAAGGCATGAACAATATCAGTTTAACGGACAAGGAAATAGAGTACTTCATGAAGAAGATCAGGTTAAAGATACTCCATGAGGATAGCGACATCGTGCTGATGACAGCGCCTAATGAGGACGAACTCATAGAGATAATCCGAGAACTAATAAGCGAGAGACCAATGAATCTAAGAGAAATACACACTATATTATCCGGCATCGCTAGCGAAGACAAGATAAGGAAGGCCCTATCAACACTTATCGAAGAAGGACTTGCAACAATGGGGCCTGACGGCCGATATATGGCTATAGTTTACTGATCAGTATTGAAAAACTATTTTCTTCGTCTTCTTTATTTTATCTTTAGCTCTGACATGAATTAAAAACGAATTATCTTGTCTAGATAACAGAATAATTCATCAAAATCGTTCACCACGATCTCAGCTCCAAGCTTTCTGAGAGTTTCAGCTCTTTCACGATTCCTAGTTATACCGATGAATCTTATCCCTGCCTTAGAACAGCTGATGTAATCTTGCTTGTAATCACCAATACATATAGCGTGTGACGGTTCCACACAATACTTCTTTATAATCATTCTTATAAGCCAGCTTTTATCAAATAGTTCTTCCTCGATACCGCCATGTATCCTTAGATCAAACATCGTATATATTTCATCTATATAATCATTCAATCCAAACCGCGCCAGCTCAAGCCATAAAAGAAGGGGGTGAGAATCTCTTCCAGAAACAATAACTAGCGGTATGTTCATGCTCTTCAATACAATAAGAAATCGCTTAACCCCCTTCATAGGATAGCCTGATTTACTCGGGTATACCCTCCGGAAATACGTCCAAAACTCCATTGGTTGGATTTTTGGGGGAAGAAGATCATTCAGACTATCAGCCGATACATGTTGAACAAAAGTATCATAAGATACTGGTTCACAACCAAATCTCTTCAAAGATTCTGAGAAAGCATCGTAGAAATCAACCATATTATCCATAATAGTTAGATCATAGTCTAGTAATACTAGGTTCCTACACACTAAGCAACACCATGGTCAGATTTCGGGAGATTCCACACAAGCTACGGTAATCGGCAAACTCATCATCCCTGTACGGCCAACATACAGGTTATTATTACCGGGCTTAAATTAAGAATACGGTGCATAGCACCATGCACGATTTAGCAGATTATGACATCTGCATTTTAAAAAACAATATGGTTAATTGCGAGCTGAATGAGGCTAAATATATTGCAGACTACATACTAGTTCTTGAGAAGCTCTCCTCATACAACATCTTATTCGTGGTTAGAGCTACCGACAACATAATATGCCCCGGCGAGAACTTCCAAGAACTTGTCTGGGGTGAAGACAAGGGTTTTCTATGGTCTTTTCCGGGTTTCCTACAAGGCAAGAAAATATATTGTGTTCACACTGAGGCATACATGAGAAAATTTAATGATAATTTATACGTTCTTGAGAATAATACCAGTTCTAAAGAGCTAAAAGTTCTTCAAAATATTTCATATTATTCATCTATCATTAAATCATTACTTGGACGCAATGCGTGCTTGTTTTTTATCCCATTCTTAAAGCCACAATATTCTATGCTCACAATCCTGTCGAGCAGAACTGGTAAACCGCTATTGTATGCTACACAGAATTTTTTGAGACTTTATATCAGTGATACCGATATTATCCAGAAACTCGCTGATCTAATAACGAGTGGTCTCTTGTCGCATCATACTATAATATCGATCATAAAAGGCATCATAGGATACAATAAGATAAATGTGTTTACTAGTGGTAACGAATTATTTATTGAGACAGAGAGATTTGATCTTACCTACAAAAAGCTTGGAAAAGGGAGGGAGATAATTATCCATGATCATTGATATGCACTGTCATGCACACGAATACGACGAAAAAACTATCATTGAATTCATTAACAATAAAATCTTCATTATATCTGTCGCCGATGATCCTAGTACAAGTATAAAGAACATTGAGATCGGGAAAAGATTTAAAGGTAAAATAATACCTTGTGTTGGAATACATCCTTGGGAGATCACTAAATACAACATTAATGATGTCTACAGGCTTCTAGACTTGGCGATCGAGAACAATATAAAATGTATCGGAGAAGTTGGTCTTGATCGATTATTTGTCGCAAAAACAATTAGTAAACAGAACGAGATCTTAAAGACTTTCCTAGAAGCAAACAGAACACATAATTTCATATACAATCTCCACACCCCAAGGACTTGGCGTGAGGTATTCGAATTACTTGTGAAATATGATGTAAAGAGAGCATACTTTCACTGGTATACCGGTCCCGAGGATCTGTTGAAAGATATCGAGTCAATGGGCTACTTTATAGGTATTAATCCCGCAGCGCTTATTCAAGAAAAACATAAAAGGATAATTGAGAAAGCTCCTCTGAATATAATAATCACTGAATCCGATGGACCATACAAGTATAAGTCGCTTCAGCTCAACCCATTCCTTATTGAAAAAACAATTGAGCTGATCAGTTCCATAAAGGGCGTTGAACGAGAATATGTTGCTAGAATGATTGAGTTTAATGCGAAGAAAATCCTTAACGTATAAACTGAATTAAAATATAGATCGATAAATATTTTACCCGTATTTAGGCCTCCATGGAGGCAGCAGCACTACCATTTATAGATATTGGTATGCTTGGCTCATATATCATTGCCACGACAACTTTATCCCTACGCTTGAATACTGTCAGCTCTAGATCCTCGGTCTTCACACTGACGTTTTTAGGCGTCTCATAACCTAGTTCTCTTACGATGAAATCAATAGTTCTGAATATGTCGTAGCCCATTCTAACTGCATTCTGTATTTTCGAATACGGCATCGAGCTGGTAGAGCTACATGTTATTAGACGGCCCTGAAGGTCGAGTACCGCTACAGCTAGTTCAGACATTGCTTCCACCCGTTTCTGTTATCCTGATTGGACATTGAGTATTTATAAGGGGTGCAAAGGAGTAATTCTAAAGGATATCGTGGAGTATTACGGTGTTTGCACATTGATGTGGAAGCTGTACGTATCAATGCTCATATCAGTCTTAATTGTTACAGGGGCGAGCCTACTAATATTATGGGCTATATCGCCATTAATAGGTGGCATAAGCATAGAATCTCTCGTCGTAATGGTAGCAATGATATACTTTATACAATGGTTGATCTCCCCATACCTAATAGACGCTATGTATCATGTCGAGCCCTATGACGATAGAGCGCCTTCATGGCTTAGGGAAGCCGTAGATAGGATATCGAGGGAAAGCGGTATCAAGAGACCGCGCCTTATGCTTGCGGAAATAGACGTACCTAACGCATTTGCATATGGTAACATGATTGCAGGATATAGGATAGCGGTTACACGTGGTCTCCTAAAAATACTAGAACCGAGGGAAGTCGAGGCAGTAATAGGGCATGAGATAGGGCATCTAAAGCATAAGGATGTTGTAGTAATGATGACGATAGGGTTGCTCCCAGCTATTCTGTGGTGGTTAGGAAACATAATGCTCCGCTGGGGATGGTTCTACGGGTTCGGCAATAGAGATGAAAACGATCTAAGCCCAATTGCGATAATGGTCATAGGCTTGGGCCTCACAGTCGTGGCATTTATTCTGAATCTAGGTGTACTTTATCTTTCAAGACTACGAGAATATTATGCAGACATGCACTCAGCACTAACAGTCAAAAATGGTGCCTATTATCTTCAGAGAGCACTAGTCAAGATACTAGCCGCCACGGGCAGATTATCCGAGAGAATGAGATCACAGATCGCCAAGGCTTCTCAGCTGAAGATGCTACTTATAAATGATCCTGAGAACGCGATAATGGTGAGTACACATGATATAGATTATCTTATAGAGTATGTTAAATCGCTTAAACCCAGTCTCCTAGAGGAACTATTTAGTTCACACCCTCATCCTTCTAAGAGGCTAAAATTCTTGGATAGATTTAGGAGCACATAATCATCTGACGGTTCTTCACTAGACTCTTTTTCAAAAATTTTATAGAGAGATTAGTTATGATCTATATATTTAAAGGGAAAAATATGTTTGCGGATGGAGGTTTTCATTATGGAAATGAAGATAGGAATGCCCATATATAGAGAGGACGGAAAAATTACACAGAAATTTAAGGTGAGGAGGGGAAATTATACATGGCTTGGCATAGCTACATATGAGCAAATGAACATCAAACCAAATACACTATTTGAGTTGATAAAAAAGAGTATTAGTGATGCCTCTAAAGGCTACGAGTATAGAATTATAGGAAGTATTAGTGGTTTTAAGTATCAAGTAGTACTAAGGAGGGATAAAGATTTCAAATTACAGAACATATCGAAGATCGAGATACAGATAAAGGACGATGAATCGGAAAAAATACATCTAAGCATTAGGATTAAAGAGTAATATTCTCAATAATCTCCTTGATCTTCTTGAGTGCTTCTGTAAACGTGTTGAGCTTCTCCTCTAATTCCTGCTTCTCGTGCATCAGCTGATCATACTTGTTCTTTAGATCCTCGTATTGCCTCTTCAAGTTTTCCAATTCTTCTTTTGTTCTCTTTAGCTCCTCTTCAAATTTCTTCTTTTCCTCACGCATCGCCTGTAAGTCGGCTTCCACCATAGTCTTTGGCACTCTTAAGAACGGTACAACTATCTTTAGTTCGCCTCGCTTTAATTTTTCATATGTTTGAAGTACTAGTTTTCCGGCCTTTGTCTTACCGTTAAGATGAGCCCTTATCATTGTTTCGCTCCTTCCTACTTCATCAGCAATCTGTCTGATCGAATAGCCCGCCTTATATCGTGCTAAAGCAGCAGCAGCAACTGCAAGACTGTCAACCCATGTTGCACGTTCAATCGGATCCTTGATTAATTCGATCACTTCAGGCGAGTATAACGTTGCTATAATTAGCGCCATCTCAAGCTGTTGTATCTCTTTCTTGCTTGTTGGCCTCAAAGGTATATGTGACAAATCGATTGTTATCTTTTCAGTTATCTCATCGATTTTTTCCTGGATGCTCATGTTCTTCACCCTCCACATCTTAATATAACTGATATATTCTGCATAGTATTTTATAACACATTATCTCTAAATATATCTTTTCTCAAATACTCTTATACAGAGTTCAAATTCAATAATATTTTTACATAAACCCATAAGGGTTCAGCTGTTGTAAAAGAATATTAGACTATGACAGTCTATTTAAAAGACAGACTTAATAGAGAGTCGACGAGGGATTAGGTTTGCCTAAATGTCCTTGGTATAATAGTGGATTATGCTACAGTAGACGAGCAATTGCTAAATATGGCAGTCCTTCACCTGAGCCAGTAGTTGAAGATATTTGTCTAACAAATAAATTTACATCATGTCCACTCTACGAGAAACCCGGCCCTGAAGACGGACTTGCAGAGGCTTTAGGTGTCGAGATCCGCAAGGGTTATTATCCGTTAGTCCACGTATTGTCGGAGCCTGTGAACTCGGACTGCCCATTTTATAAATTAGTAAAAACAGGCGATAACGTGTATGTAGCCTATTGTTACATAACTGAAAGATATATAACTAGAAGCGCTGTTAAGAAATGCGCCCTATACTGGGATAGGTGCCCATTCTACGAAATAGGTGCTAATATGGAACTCGTATGATTGCGAATAATTTCTAGCTAGATCTCACTTGGTACGAGTTTTTCATTATGTATTGACTCGATGCTATATATATCATATACGGCTCTTACTATATTGATCAGAGTATCTATTTCAGGCAGTTCATATAAATAAAGTGGGGGCATATTGTCTATAATTAAATAAGATGTGTCAATATCATCATAATGAACACTATAGGTAACGGGCAACCCATATATTTTCCTAAGTAATTCAACCGTGAATCCGACTATATTATCTAATACTATTCCTTGACTTGTTCTAGTGGTGTGTAAAACGATGTTTATCTCCTTCATAAACTGGACACCTTTTAATCAATAATACTGATAAGCTGCTGTGAACCCATGTGAGAATAGGGTGTTCTTAGGAATATAACTTGTAGGGCTCCGTATTAAAGACACTGGTTTATACTTCTTATATCAACCGATACTCCTCCCATAGTCTCAGTAGATTTTATCCCTTCCCTGCTAACACATAGGGTTACTTTCATGCGGCCACCTATGTTCTCAAGTTTTACACCTAGTAACCTGCCTAGCCCCTTACTGATCGTTACAGGCGATAATTCCATATATATGCGACGGGCTATCGTCACAGATTTTCTATAGTTATCGTATTTTGTCTCATTGAATTTAGCGATGAACATAACTGTATTGCTATACTTAGGATTAGCAAGTATTCTTCTAACTATTCGAGGGAATGGGGGGTTTGAACCATACATGATGAATGTCTTAGTATCTATGGGTTCTAAGACTAGATCTACAGGTCTATCTCGTAGTTCGTAGAAGAATATGCGTGAATAACAAAGTTTACCTGAACAATTGTCTGACAATATCTTGAATACTTGGAGAAAACTGACCGATCGCCTGGGGAGTATTATGTATTGCCATTCATCGGTCTTTTTTGTGTGCCAAAACTCGGGAATAAAGTTCTCAACTTCTGGGGTCACAATAAGATCAAATCCTGACAAATTCAGTAGGACAATACTGCTCTTGGAATAAATCTGACTTGACATTTTATATCAACTCATTTTGCTTCAAACACTAATTGTATTAGTTAATTAAAAATATTTTATGCAAACTTGTTAAGACCCGCTAGTTCTTTCAATAATTTCTCTTATACCGCTATGGTATAAGACAATAATCCCCATAATTACGGTCGTATAATATATGAATGAGCGTGAAAGAATAACTAGTCCCGGAGGAAGAGTTATAGATAAACCATATTCCATAGTACCAGCTCCACCAGGTGTGGGAAGAGCGCTAGCTGTTATGGCTAGAAAATAAGCAATTATAGCACTCGCGATATTTACGTTGTAAACATTGAAGCCCAATAAATAGATTGTAATACCAAATAGCATTTGAAAAACAATTGTTAAGGCACAAACAACGAATCTCCTGGCAATATTCATTCTAGAAACAATTATCTTAAAAGATGAAGCAAAAGATGTATATGAATCACCTAATCGTTTACTTAGTTGATCGTTGACTATCCTAGCCACAAATCTTATGATGCGTGGCGCGTTATCGGGATCAATCATGTTTTCGAGTAAGAGGTACATCGTTCCCCAAAAACCCGTGTTTGCTATTCCCACGATAATTATAGGTATCGTTAGTGGCAGGTAGAATAGGCTAAATACTGCAGCGCCTATTGATGTGACAAATACATCGTATAGAACCTCGTATATGACTAGGGCAAAGTATTTTGAGAACCGTTCATTACACTTATACGATAGATAATATGCGCGAGCAGGTTCTCCCCCTATCGCAGACGGCGTTATGTATGCCATTAATCCACCCAACAATCTCGCATACAAGTATTCTTTCAGCGAAAGCTTCTTCCCGGGATCGAGGCTGATGTGTATCGTTTTCAGCCTGATAGCCGAGACCAACCAAGCCCCGAAGAAAACAATAAAGGCTAGGAGAAGATTAAGCGGATCTATGGTCGGTGGTTTCATCCCTTCTGTAATAACATTATAAGCTATCATAACTGTAGTTACGACAAGAATAACAAGTACTATCGTTTTCTTGGAGATCTTTACTTCTTGGATATTCAATCTCAATCACTCATTATTCTACGGTAGATTCTTGATATAATTACGTAATC
>JALWQP010000109.1 GCA_027083045.1 Desulfurococcales archaeon | reverse complement strand
GTCCCATATAACCTCGATAACTTTTAGTTCTTTTTCTCGATCTCCCATTCCTCACCACCCCAATCAACCAAGTCCGCTTCTCTCTCTAAGAAACAAGCGAGTTTTTCCGATACTGGTTTTTCTTCTGGGTGTTCTGGTAAATACTTCTTATACTTGATAGCTATTACTCCGTCAAAGTATTTCTTGAAGAACTTCACTGACTCGACAACCTTTTCTTCAGGTATATATTCTATTCCAAACAAGACATAGACCCAGAACTCGACTGGTAGTCCTTCTTCCCTTAGACGCTGTCTTATCCATAGAATCCTTTTGATCTCAGAATCCGGCATGCCTTTTCTGAGGAGTTTCTCACGTATTTCTTCATCGGCGACCTCGAACCCTATTCTTATAACTAGTTTTTTCGGAGCCAGTAGTCTGAGCAAATTTTTCACAAAATCATCGGTGATGAAATTACTGCGTGATTCTATCTCGAATATTCTGTTCTTGGCCAGTGGTACCAGCTCGTTCACGGTATCGTATGGTAGTTCGCTGAAACTTCCACCATTAAAAACAGCGATGCGTTCATAGTTCTCCCTACTGGCTACCCGGATAGCCTCTCTCACTATTCTTCTATTGAAGACTATTATCTCCCAAGTATTGGTTGATTGTTCAAGGTGAAACGGGCAAAAACTACATTTTCCCCACGAGCATGGATAGTTTTTCAGTATGAGTACAAGTCTTCTACCCAATTTGTCATCCAGTCTGAACAGTCCTTGCACTTGGAACCACTTCGCTCAGGCTCATATTGTGGAGGCCGAGGCGCTTGAGCAGATAGACGCCAGCGTATACGAATGGCGTATCGAATAATGCTATCATCACTTTGACGATGTACTGCCCTAAGATCGTGAATGGTATCAGGCTCCACGGAATAGAGACTCCTCCAAGGAATATGGGGAAGACGCCAAAGGCCAGCGTTATGAATATTGTTGTGTCGATCAACTGGCTCACTATAGTACTAGCATTATTTCTCAGCCACAGCCATTTACCCCGGGTCAGTCTTTTCCAGAAATGAAATGCCCAGACATCATGGTTCTGGCTCACAAGATATGCGAGTACGCTTGCCAAAGCTATATTTGGAGTTACACCATAAACCCTATTAAAGAACACGTTATAGTTTTCCTGGAAAGGAGCTGTCGGCATGAGTAGAGCTATTAATGAATAGAACATTATGAGAAACTGTATGAATAATC
The DNA here is from genome assembly GCA_027083045.1 of Desulfurococcales archaeon. Lineage (GTDB taxonomy): Archaea > Thermoproteota > Thermoprotei_A > Sulfolobales > Desulfurococcaceae > JAADCY01. Next base: position 14,792 of record JALWQP010000109.1, on the reverse strand, counting down.
CTATCATTACAGCCATTGATGCGGCCTTCTTCCCATAGACTTCGCCGATAATATCAGTCGCAGTAAACGTAACGGCGTAAGCGACTACTCCCGCTGGAACGAGAAGCGTAATGTTAGGAGCTATGGTGCCGAGCACAGCTATTTTAGCTGCTAAGTAGTTAGCCGATACAAGGCTGGCAATAAATATCCCTAACAACAACGCGTAGCCAGCATCAATTGATCTCTTATTCTCTATCAATGATATCACCTTGTAGAAAAGAAACTATCTAAACCGCTTATTAAGATGACTTTGTCAGAGCCTATCAGTTGCTACACTAGAACTCTATGTTGGCATGAGCATTCCTTAGATCTTCTTCTGTCTTGCCGAGTTTCTTCATGAGCCCAACCACTACTCCGTCGAGAAAGATCATTGCGGTGTCCTCGAATAAGGTCCCGAGCGGTGCTAGGGGCTCGTGTATGCCTAGTATCTGTCTTGTGAAGTAGTCTTCCTCGGTCGCAATCTTTGTCCTACCCGGAACGACAACCACCACATCGGCAAGTCTTCCGAGAGGACTGTCAGGATAGCTCGTGATAGCTATGATTTTTGCTCCAACCTGTTTAGCTGCCTCAGCCGCTGTCACTATGAGTTTAGTGCGCCCGGAGCCTGAGATCGCTATGACAACGTCGCCTTCACTGATCCTTGGAACGATTGTTTCGCCCAGCACATAGACTTGGAAACCAAGATGCAGTAATCTCATCGCAAATGCTTTACCAACTAAGCCGCTGCGGCCGGCGCCCATGACGAGGATCTTGTGGCCGCCATAAGCATCTATCAATGTATTAATCATCTTTTCTACTTCGTGGTCTTTTATAGAGTCAATTGCACGGGTAACGAACTCAGCTATCTCAGTCATAGCGATTCCTACAATCCCGGTAACCAATCTACGTATCACCATGAATTTTCATTAGAGATCAAAATAAAAACCTTATAGACCATGGCTAAGCGGTAAACTTTAACCCCTATCTCAACATATTCTAGTAATGCCCCGCCTCCTCACACTCCCTGAGACCCCGTCATGGGATATGGATATGAGGGGGGTCGGTCGGGCGGGGTACACCCGCTTATCCTCTGGTGCGACATATTGGTGCGACTGCAGGTAGTACGTGTTTTCGATCCATGGAGAAGCCCGCTATGTACATGTCCTAGAAAATACAGCCTACACCCATATACGGGATGTAGTCATTTCTGCCTATACTGCTATGCAACCTCCTATATCGGGCAGAGGCCGAGCCAGCCAAAAAGACAGTTCCTCAGAAAATTGTCGAGAGACCTTAGACGCATTGATCCTAGGCTTGTCGTCGAGCTGAGCACGAGCAGTGACCCGTACCCACCCATCGAGAGATGGTTAATGATGACCAGGAAGGCTCTTGAACTATTATCGAGTAAGGCTCTGAAAATATTGATCACAACTAAGTCGGACATTGTCATAAGGGATGCCGATCTATTACTAAAGACTCCCTCGGCGGTAATGATCACTATTACCACGCTGGATCAATCATTGGCGAAAAAACTCGAACCCGGGGCCCCGCCCCCTCAAAGCAGACTACGGGCTATCAAAATCCTGAGTAAAGCCGGCATTCCTGTCGGGGCGAGAATAGATCCTGTGATACCGGGCATTAATGATGATCCTAGAATGCTTGAAGAGCTCGTGCACAGGATCAGGGAGAATGGCGGAAAACATATTGTCACCTCCACATATAAGGCGAGGCCTGATAACCTTTCCAGGATGATGAACTCGTTTCCAGATCATTCCAAGTACTGGCGGAGACTCTACGTAGAGGAAGGCGTACGAATGCATGGGTACAGGTATCTTAGGAAAGAACTACGTGAACATCTTCTTAGACCAATTATTGATTCATCGGTCTCCCTAGGTCTAACTGTGGCGACATGCAGGGAGGGGCTAGGGCCGCGATTCTTCAGGGCGCCGAGCTGTGATGGTACACACCTAATAAGGTATCATCCAGCTAACAAGTCAGTGTAGGTGTTGGAGGAATGTCTGAAAGAAAACCTAGGAAAATACTCGAGTATACTGTTGAGTGCCCGATATGTAGGCGTAACTTTAAGATTGAGGAGTTCTTATATGATATGCCACTAGTTGGGAAAATAATAATATCGTCGGGAAAATGCGGGAATTGCGGATACCGGTGGAATGACGTACGGTTAGCGGAAATCAAGGGCCCGAGAAAAATCATCGTAGACATAAGAGGCCCTAATGATGTTAACGTGCTCGTTGTACGCTCCTCAACAGCATCTATAGTCATCCCTGAGCTCGGGGTCGAGATCACTCCGGGTCCAGCGTCCCTCGGATATATAACAACTATTGAGGGCGTCTTACTCGATGTTCTCGATAAAATAAACTTCTTATGTCAGGAAGGCGAGGCGCCGCCCGAAAAATGTGCCGAGAAGAAGAAAATGATTGAGAAGGCACGGAACGGTGAGATGCCTTTTACATTTATTCTAATAGATCCTGAGGGCACATCAACTATAGTCTCTGATAAGGCTAGGATTTTTCCACTTGAAAAGAAGGAGAAAGAAAGAGAAAAATAGACCATATTATTTTACTATGACATCAATTATCCTCGCACTATTTACATCAACGAGTCCTCTATCTGTCAGCCTCACTTCCGGTATGACTGGCAGGGCGACAAGCGCTAGCGTCATAAAGAAGGCTTCGAACTCAACACCATAGCTTGATACTTTTCTTGTCAGGTTCTTGAACTTTCTGTATACGGTGTATGGGTCTTCATCGCTCATGAGCCCCGCAACCGGCAACTCTACCTCGGCGACAATTTCGCCTGAATCAACTATTACTATTCCTCCCTGTATTTCCCTAACCCTGCTTATGGCGACCGACATGTCTTCAGGCGATTTCCCAGCCACTACAAGATTGTGGGTGTCATGGGCAATAGTCTGCGCTATCGCACCTGCCTTGAAGCCTAATCCCTTGATGAATGCTTTCCCGATATTGCATGTTCCTTTGTGCCTCTCAACAACGGCCAAGTGTATAATGTCTCGCTCGGGATCACACGATATATAGCCATTTTTAACTGGGAGCTCTTCAACCGATAACTTGGTCAGCGCTGAGCCCGGAGTAACCTTAATAGCATTGACCTTAGCTTTGTCGGCTCCATCAATTCTTATGAGAAGCTCCTCGGACCTGATCTCTCGCGGAATGTTGACTGTTCTCTTGGCCCACTCGGGTATTCTAGGCCTTTCGAAATCATAGAGTAGCTCGCCGTCCCTGTATATTATCTCACCCATACTGATAACAGTTCTAGGTTCTAGGCGTTGAAGGCTTGGAGACAAGACTATGTCGGCGAACCTGGCCGGCCCAATAACCCCAATGTGATCATCGATATGCAGTCTTATCGCTGGACCTATTGTTGCGAGTTGTATTGCCTTAACCGGGTCAACCCCTAACTCTATGGCTTCATTAATTATTCTATCCATATGACCCTTCTCATATAAGTCGATGACGTTCAAGTCGTCCGATACGAATCCACATAGTCTACAGTCGATCTTAGGGTTCTTAATGACTTCAACAAGAGCTTCTAGATCCCGCCATGCGCTTCCCTGCCTTATGAATAGATACATTCCCTTCCTCAACTTCTCTAGTGCTTCCTGCGGATTAGTCGATTCATGATCGCTCCATATACTTGCATCGATGTACGCGTCAAGCATTTCTCCGGTCAGTAGTGGAGCATGTCCATTTATTACTAGACCTAGATTGTGAGCTATCCTGAGTTTTTCCAGTACATAGTCACTGGCGTTCGTCACGCTGACAAAATCCATTACCTCGCCGAGCCCATATACGCCTTCAAGCTCGCCTAGCTTAGCGATGTCTTCAGGGCCTATCACCTTGTTTATCGTTTCGAGGCCGAACGCCGGATCTGTTGCTGGTACACAGCTCGGTATGTCTATTAGGATTTTCATTGGAAGATTCTGTGATTCTTCGATGAACAACTTGACTCCATCCACGCCTAAGACGTTTGCGATCTCGTGGGGATCGGCGACTACTGTTGTAGTACCATGTTTAAGGGCTAACATCGAGAAACCAGTGGGTGTCAACAAGCTTGACTCGATATGTATGTGTGCGTCTATGAAACCCGGCATCGCATATTGCCCATGGCCATCGATAACCTTTGTTCTTAACCCTATGTATTTCTCCGGATCACCCTTTACTATGGAGGCTATGCGTCTGCCAGACACAACTATGCTCATGTTCTCTAGGATCTCGCCCGTCGTTGTAGCCACGATATTAACGTTTCTGATAACAAGGGTTGCGGGCTCTATAGCTCTTGCAGTTCGGATAAGTCTTGCTCTCTCCTCTTTCACATAGCTGAATATCCGTGGAAGAACCATTGGTTTATCCCGCCGTGAAGTGTTTTAGAATAATTTTTGTTGTCTTGCTATTAAATATTGACCCGTAAGCATTCTCAGTATGATTATTTACTTCTATATACAGAGATTATCCCTAGGAAATACGCGGAGGTCCTATAGTAATGGCTGATATATATGTGCGTGGCGGCTGGATAATAACAATGGATTCTAAGAGGAGAATAATCAAGGACGGGGCAATCGCGATCGAAGATGGAGAAATAAGGGCTGTTGGCAAGGCCGAAGAGCTTGACAAGGACTATAGATACCACAGCGATGTAGTAATCAACAATAACCCACACGATATCGTGATGCCTGGCCTAATAAACACGCACGTCCATCTAGCCCAAGGCCTACTCAGAGCATGCGCCGACTACCTACCACTCATACCATGGCTTAAAGACAGGGTATGGCCCCTACAGGGCAACTATAAGCCTGGAGAGGCCCTTGCATCAGCCAAGCTAGTAACCCTAGAAATGATAAAGACCGGTACAACAACCTTTCTCGAGACAGGGCTCGTGGGCAGGTATGGTCCTGACAAAATAATCGAGTTCCTCCACTCAAGCGGCATACGTGCAGCAGTGGCTAGACACGTTATGGATATGACGGGCTACGCGCTCGAAGAAAACATTCTTCACGAGGGACTCATAGAGCTGGGCGATAAAAGCTACAAAGACACGATCAGACTATACCACAAGTATCATGGATGGGATAACCGTATATGGATATGGTTCGGGCCAAGAACACCCGGTGCTGTCAGCATAGAGCTATACAGGAAAATGGCTGAGAAAGCCAAGGAGCTGAAGACTGGTATTACCATGCACTTGGCAGAGGTGAAGGCCGACGTCGAGTACACGATGACAAAATTCGGTAAGAAGCCGGTAGAGTTCGCGCACTGGGTAGGCCTAACCGGGCCAAACGTAGTGCTAGTACACGTTGTATGGGCTACAGACGAGGAGATAAAACTCCTAGCAGAAACCAAGACCACCGTAAGCCACAATCCATGCAGCAACATGAAGCTGGCCAGCGGAGCAGCACGTATAAGTGACATGCTTAAAGCAGGAGTAAACGTCGCTCTTGGAACCGATGGGGGGCCGAGCAACAACGACTACGACCTCCTACGAGAAATGAAGCATGCCGCGCTCCTCCAGCCTTTAAGAACGCTCGATGCCAAAGCAATACGTGTCGAACAAGTCCTTGAGATGGCAACAATTAATGGTGCAAGAGCATTAATGATAGATCATATGGTCGGAAGCATCGAGCCCGGTAAGCGTGCCGATATCATTGTCGTTGACTTCAATAAGCCTCATCTAAAACCATTTAATAACCCATTATCGCATCTCGTCTATAGCGCTACAGGCTATGATGTAAAGCACAGCATAATAGATGGCAAATTAGTAATGTTCAACGGAAAAGTATTGACCCTCGACGAGGAAGAAATACTGAAAGAAGCCGACAAAGCAGCTTACAGTCTCTACGAGAGAGCAGGTCTCTGCAGAGAGCCTGAGACTATTTGGCCTATCGAATAAATACTAGATAATAAGCAAGCAAACACTACTTTTTCTTCTTTTATCCCTCCCTTCTACTCATATACGAATTAATTTAATACTAGGTTTAACGCCCCGAGAAATAAACCCAAATAAACTCATTTATTCTATTACCCTACTAAGAGATATACGAGAAAAACCTATGGGAGAGTGGACTACATGAGACACTTAGTCCGTGATCTAAGTGGCAAAGACCTAATATCCACACTTGACTGGACTGACGAACAACTCGAGATCGCCCTACGACTAGCCGAAGAGCTGAAATGGACAGCCCATTACTATGGTGTCGAGAAGATACCGCCTATCCTGAAGAGAAAAGTGTTCTTTATGCTGTTCTTCGCGCCATCAACCAGAACAAGAGCTGCGTTTGAGGCGGCAATGACTTATCTAGGTGGTCATGCAGCATACATCGAGGCAAAGACCACTAGAATGGCTTGGGGCAAGGAGGAGAAAGTAGGTGAAGCTGTCAAAGATGTAGCAGCAATGTATGACAGGTACGGCCATGGAATCGGTGTCAGAATCCTAGATAAGGCTATCGACTACATATACGGTAGAGGAAACTCCTACATTAGAGAGATCGCTAAGGCCGCGAACGTTCCGGTCATCAATATGGCCGACGACATGTTCCACCCAACACAGGGGCTGGCAGACATCTACACATTCAGAGAGAGATTCGGTAAGACCGAGGGCAAGAAATACGTTATCATGTGGGCTTATAGCCCCGAGATCCGTGGATGGTGCAGCGTACAGGAAGACATGATACTGTTCCCGAGATTCGGCGTAGACGTCGTCATCGCAAGACCTCCAGGATTCGACCTAGACCCCAGGTTAGTTGAGAAAGCCAAACAGCTAGCAAAGGAGCATGGCGCAAGCCTAGAGATAACGGACGACTACAAGGAAGCACTTGAGGGAGCACACGCAGTATTCCCGAGGAACTGGGCTTCACCAAAGCTCGTGGAACTAGGCTACAGCAAGTTCAAGGACGAAGAACTAAAGATCTACGAGAAATACAAGGACTGGAAAGTAACCAAGGAGCTCTTCGACATAATGTCCAAGGACGCAGTCCTAATGCACGTAATGCCTATCATGAGGAACTATGAGGCCGACGACGAGATCATCGACGATCCCAAGAGATCAGTCCTATACGAGCAGGCAGAAAATGGCCTATGGACAAAGGCAGCAGTCTTAGCACTAACCATGTATGGAGTAAAGTAAGGTAGTTTACATCCTATCTAAAAACACCCTCTTTTTCTCTCCTTCTTTTCTCTACAATATATAGTCTTATCAAAACAAATATGACTCTAGAATATCCTTCCCTTATCGAGTTCTGATAACAGATCATCAAACAACATCTTGCCAAATCCAACCATATAGTCGCCAGCACCATATGTTAGGAGTATATGATCATCAATCTTCCATGCCCCACACGGGAATACCGTATATGGTCTATCACCGAATATCTCGTAGGGCTGCTTGGGTTCCATTATATAGTTAGGTGTCACTGCATTAACAATCACGTTGTCTCTGCGGAACTCTAACTCGACCGCGAATAACCGATAGGCTTTAACATCTTTGTCGACGCCATGTAGGAACGCAATGATCTTATTAGAACCTATGTTGATAGGGGGTGTCGACCACCCAACCTTATCTTCAAAGACTGGGGGCCTCATGACCTCGATATTATCTATTATCTCTATCTCCGTGATGCCATCACTACCCTTCCACTTGTTGCCCTCACTACCTATGGCTAGATAGAATTTTTCGTCGCTCATATGTGGTCTGTGGAAGAAGTATCTCTTACCATTTATTTCCCAGAGGAACGCGTCTTTGTTACTCACCATGTTAGATCTTAGTTCCTCGGGGAGGTGATGTACATATATTTTTCTCCAATGGCTCGCATCATTACGTCCCTCCATGATGGCTGTAACAGGCAGTGTTCGCTCGATCCTTATTGAAGGGTTGAAGTAGTTGATTGTTCTTCCCGTATACGTCATATAGATCTTATCTCCAAGCTTATATGTACGCGGATCTTCTGTGCCCCATAGATCGTATCTTGTGGACGGATATACAACTAAGCGTGCTGGATAATAATTGAGATTAAGATTACCCGACTCAATATCTTCTAATGGGATAGGTATTTCTACTATTGCTGAAACATACATGTAGTAACCTACGATTATCCTTGCGTAAAGATATGCTGTACCCTCGTCAATAACTAATGATGGGTTAAATAATGCTGAGGGATTACTTATGGGGTAGTTATGGATGAAAATTCTGTTGGGAGATAACACTCCTATTCGATGAACGATATCATTGGTCTTCATTTTTCTGAGACGAGGAACTTCTTCAAATCCTTCCGCTTTGCGGAACATGTGCTGGTATAAGTACTCAGAACGTAGTGTCAAAGCTGAGGCCTAGCCTCCTTCCTATCTATAAATGCACATGGAGTAATGGTTGGTTATTAAACCTTTGCTCCATATAGAGTGTTATACATATATAGAAACGGAATAGAGATACATGAAATATCATTATTCTAGATATTCCTTCATATCTACTTCCTTTCCGTGCTTAACAAACTTGATCCGTAGATCAGGTTTCACAGGAATGCCAAGCCTGTTCAGCAGAACTAGGGTAGTATAGCCATCAAGTTTTTCCAACTGCCCCTGCTGGATTAGATATGCTAGAACGCGAATAGCGTACTCGTATTTTCCAGGATATAAGGTCTTGGCTTTGCGCATCAGCTCCTCTGCTTTCTCATCTGATAACCGACTCCATACAAGCTTCTCTGGATCAATCTGCTCATCCTTCTCCGACTGCTTACTTCTCACCATTGATGACATCATTTTCTTCAAGAGCTTAAGCTTGATGGATTCCGGTAGCTCGTCGGCCACGGATTTGCACCTCCTTCTACCTATTTCAACCAGTATAATATGATATCCCTTTATGAATTAATCTACGGGACTCAATGATTAATGCATGAAAGCCATTATTCCCTCACGGATCAACGCAATGGAGTACGCTGCCAATAATATTGCCAGAACCTTACTGAGAACCATACTACCATGACGCCCTAACATGGATAATAGTCTACCACCATTCTCCAAAAGTGTCCATGCTATAACCATGTTGATTGCAAGACTCGCTAATGCTATGAGGAAACCCATTGCATATTTGATGTAGATAACGACTGTTATGGCTCCCGGCCCAGCAAGTAATGGTGTCGCTAATGGAACTACCGCGAGATCATCACTTGATACTTCCTCCGCTTCAGTATGACCTAGAATTCCGAGCACTGCATAGATGAAAAGTATGGAGCCTCCAGCTATCTTGAAGTCATCAACTGTTATTCCAAGATATTTGAGAACAAGATCTCCAGCTAGAATGAAGAAGAACAAAATACCTGTTGCAACGAGTATGCTTTTCCTTATAGTTCGTATTCTCCTGTCTAGCTCTAGATCCTTTGTGAAGAAGTAAAATAGCGGTGCATTGCCGGGAGCATCAATAACAACGAATAGCATAAATGTGGCAGTAACTAGTTCTTCTAAATCCATCATTGTTTTCACCATTTATTCCTTCGTTGTTTCACTTGTAGATCGTATATGGTTTGTTGTAGTTGCTAATTAGCAATGTCGCTAATACAGCGACTATAATGTCCGCAGTTGATCCGGGACATATTTTTTCACTGGCGAATATTTGATCAAGCCTTAATACCTCCTTGGCCCAATTATTACTATTAACTCTTATTATTTTTTCAAGTGTTCTTGACGCCGTCTTGGATGCTTTTAGCGCGACATCAGGTCCTCTTGATCTTAGAACCATTGTATCAATATTGTTTGACAGTATATAGAGATAGGTTTCCGAGATAGCGCGTCTAAAATCCCTATGTATGCTTAATCTGTGCTTTAAGAACTCCACAGACTTATTAGTGATACTATATGATATTGCTTCACAAGCCACTATGTCTCTACTACATGTCTTCTCGAGAATGTATCCGAGGCCCTCACCTCTCAACAATAATTTGCTCTTATATTTTGGATCCCAGACGTTTACTTGTTCTCCAACATCATCCGTTTTCCTAATATATCCGGGCGACGCTAGTCTGACCGCTCTGTAGAATTCTATTGCGTCATATACTGTTGAACTCAAAACAGTTTCTCGTGCGATTCTGAGAATTAAATGATGCTCGCCCAGTTCTTTCCTCAAGCGGAGAATCTTACCAGCTGAGTAGGCTATGGGCATGACTAGAAGCAGTGAACCCAGACATGTATTTGTCCCGGTCGTATCGATTACTTTGCTAAGCGCTTTTCTCAGAAGATCGGCGAAAACAGCACGTGTTCTCCATTGATAGAAGCCCCTTTTAACACACTTGGATATATATGGTTGTATAATGGTTGATGTTAGTACGAAATCTTCATACGTCATATTATTACGTATACTAACATATGGATGCACATTGCCTGGTTTTAGTGCAAGAGCCTCAAGGGCGAATGCAGCCGATAATAGAGAGCTTATCTTATCGAGTACTTTCAAAGCAGTATCGCCAGTTCGGGGTTCTCAAGCACTATGCTCTCGTCTCCAGCATTGTAGTACATCGATACACCAGCTATTAATCCTCCGAGTCTCCGTATTTCTCTGAGGAGAGCCCTGAACGATGGATCTATATCATCGTTTGGTGTAAAAAACCTGATTTCCGGAATACCTGCGATAAACAATACGCCGGCACCGATCCCTTTCCGGGTCAGCATAATTATTTCTCTTAAGTGTCTTCTTCCACGTATCGTCGGAGCATCTGGAAAGGTGGCCGTAAACTTGTCTTTGCGTTGAACGGCACTCTTAATTTCTAGGAAAAACTCCCTATTATTGCAGGCGAGTTTGTAGTCTAGCATGCTTTTCCCGATTCTTGGATTACGTCTAAGGATCACGCATTTCCTGAAAGCAGGGATTAGCCCTTGTTTGATGGCGTTTTCGAACCCTTTCATCTGTTCCCTTGTGTCTATGAGTGCATACCGGCGATCCATAATACTTGGATCCTGTACGGCTATTAGCCTGTACTGCGTCTTACCACCGTATTTCTCTATACATCTGGCCAGAGCTCCCTTTCTGATAAATTCTTGGAGTCTACCTGTATTGTTGGTGTGCGCTAAAGCCTCCTGCCCATTTATCTTGATCCTAACTACGAACCTATTTAGTCTATTAATTACAACACACTCGATCGTTGGTAGAAAATATAGGGTTGAAGAGCACAAAAGAATCAGCCGAATAAGCGGGTTGAGCGAAAAATTAGGTCTGTTTTAAGCCCTCCTCATACCCTGCCTCGAACGCCTTCTTGTTAAGCTCTACTGCTTTGCCCCTGAAGACCCTCTCTATTGCTTGTAGGAAGTGTTTTTTATCGAACAGTTTCTTCAGCCCCTCGTCAACCGCGTAGGCAAATCCCAGCATCACCATGTTCGCTGATATGACCGAGCCTACTACATTTTCGGATATCCTATTGGCGTCGATCATGTAAAGCTTTACCCCAGTTTCTTTTATCTTGTCGACAACCTGCTCTAGGTCAGGATAGTCAGCTAGAGGCGGTGGCCATAGGAACTTGTTCATAGCTACCCTAGTGTTCGTATTGGCATAGATTATCCTGCGCGCCGTCTCCAATACTTCCATTCCTATTACTAGGTCCGCAGCACCTCTGGGAATAAGCGGTGATTCCCCCTCTCCGAGCCTTATCTGTACTATGAGGCTACCACCTCTTTGGGACAGACCATGGGTCTCAGCTATTGTTGCATCTATACCTGCCAATATAGCCGCGTTTCCAACTACTCTTCCTAAGGTTAGGAGGCCCTGTCCTCCAACCCCAGTTACAAGTATATTATACCTAGCCATCCGGTTTCACCCCCATTATTTCCAGGCTTCTAGCCAATCAGGTGATCCCTCCTTAAATATCTCAATTGCATTAAATGGACAGACCTGTGCACATAATCCACATCCGACACATAGTTCTGTTAGGATCTTCGGTTTCTTAGCTCCTTTCGGCACTACTATGGCCGGACAGGCAAGTAGTTTGACGCAAACCATACATCCCGTACACTTGTCCTCCACTATGTGATAAACTGGTAGTCTGATTCCTTCTTTCCTCGCCTTACGCACTGCCTGTAGTGCACACTTCATTCTCGATACTATTGCTATTTGTTCTCCCTCCTTGTACTTCTTAAAGGCCTCGGCAACTATGTTTATTGATTCCCTCACGTTCATCGGGTTGATGACGTATGTCTTGTACCCCATAGTCTCTAATAGCTTCTCTATAGGCACTCTCACAGCGGGCTCACCCATAGCGGTTAGTCCTGTGCCGGGGTGCGGCTGGTGACCTGTCATCGCCGTATATTGATTGTCCAAGACGAGAATTACCGCATGTCCCTTATTGTAGACAATGTTGATGCTCGGCGGTAACCCGGCGTGATAGAACGTAGAGTCTCCTATGACTGCTATCACGGGCTCGTCAACCACCTTGCTTAAACCATGTGCTACACCGATGCTTCCTCCCATCTCGAGGCTGGTCATCTGGGTATGGAATGGCGGCTCATAACCCAGGGTATAGCATCCTATATCACCAGTGAATATCGGGTCTTTTAATCCGGCCTTGTTAGCCGCTGTCTTTACGATGTAGTAGGTGTTTCTATGCGGGCATCCAGCGCACATTACCGGAGGCCTCGCCGGTATCGGTGGCTCTAGCTTCAATGGCTCTAATGGTTTCCACGGCATTATTGGCTCTCTCCCATCGAATGACAGTATTGATCTCGCGACGCTATCTAGGTCTAGCTCGCCATTTATAGGCACAATGTCTTTTCCACGAATCTTTGTTGTTACCCCGTTGTCATAGGCTATCTTCTTTATCTGTATCTCGAGGACAGGATCTAGTTCTTCCACCACTAGGACTTCCTGTGCCTCTTTTAGAACCCTTAGGATAGGCTTGTACGGTAATGGCACTGGAAGACTTACCTTGACAACACTGTATTCATCCTTCTTCCCGAGGAGCTCGAGGGCCTCCATTACATGGCTGTAGGCGATGCCACCTGCTATTATTGCTTTCTTCATCCCCGGATTAATTATCCTTATGAACGGCTCCACACCTTCATCTTCGGCTATCTTCCTCCATACCTCCATCATTCTCTTCTTCTGTTTCCTACCATGCGCTGGCACTAACACCCATCGCTCAATGTCTCTGTCGAATCTTCCCTTACACTTCTTCTCCACGGGGACGTCTTGCTCGAATGTTACGGGTTGCCTTGTATGGCTGATACGGGTAGTTGATCTGAATAGTACTGGATGTTTGTATTTCTCACTGAGCATATATGCGGCCTTAGTGAGCTTATAGGCGTCCCTAGGGCTTGATGGCTCGACAACCGGTATATGGGCGTGCATCCCGTACCATCGGTTGTCCTGCTCGTTCTGACTGCTATGCTGTCCAGGATCATCGGCCGACACTATTACGAAGCCAGCATTCACACCAGCATAGGCACTGCTCATAAGAATATCGGCTGCAACATTTACTCCAACATGTTTCATTGTCGTTAAGCTTTTGACGTAGCTCATAGCCGCTGCATAGGCGGCCTCGAACGCTACTTTCTCATTCGTGCTCCACTCAACATATATACCAGCATCCTTCGCCACAGAGGCTAGTGCTTCCATTATTTCGGTACTTGGCGTCCCGGGATATGCCGCGGCAAAGCATATGCCTGCCTCGAGAGCTCCACGAGCTATTGCTTCGTTCCCCATAAGAAGGACTGTCCTGCCTTTAGGTGAAATCAGGTCTTTGCGGGTTAAGGCTGACCACCCGGTACCCATTCTATTATTTTGCCACGATTATTCAATTCGTATCCCACACATATATTTCTACAAGGTTCTCAGTGGGACAGAGCATTGTTCCAAGATAGAGTTTATATATTAACAGTCCCACTAGTATATAGCGAGGTGAAAAAAGTATGCCCCGCGACAAGAAGATTGTTTACGAGGACGCAGAAGTAATCGTGGCACTAGCACCGAGGGATGAGGAACTACCGGACATGGTGCTGGAAACCATTAAGGAGAAAGGCCGTCCCATGATGTTCATTGAGCTCGTCAAGGAGTTCAGCGGTATTGCCGGAGAAGACAGGCTGAGACGAGCGGTTAACCACTTACTAGCGCTTGGCAGGCTTGTCGAGTTCCCAGATGGGAGCCTAGGACTGCCCGGCATGAAATATGTGCCACGTAGAACCAAGCGTAGAAGAAGAAGGAGAATGCCAAGGCTAATGACCGATATAGTTGGCGAGGAGAAGGTCTACTACAGGCCGCCGATGCAGTGATTTTTGAGGATACAGTATCATCTGCGTACTCTTGCTATCCTAGCACTATCCTCTAACAACTACCAAATCACAGCTTACTAGACTTACAGTTTATTTCATCATTTTTTATTATAACACCATATCTCTCCTGAAGCTCACAGAGAAAATCATCTGGAATAATCGCGACTGCCCCTCTGCTCGTCACAAGCTTGTAGGCTTTAGGCAATAGTTTAGATATAGTTGCTTCCTCAACTATCCAGTCAACATATACGGGAGTCCTCGTCGTCCTAACAAATCCTCTCTGTCTCTTAAATCCATACTTATCCACGTATATCTCGCCAAGCCTTCTCCCATCAGTACATTTTCCGCCACTATCACATTTCAGGAATTCACCGGTTAGTCCCTTGTTTAGTATTTCATCGAGAACCCTACCAGTCGGAATTATGTTTGACCATACAACAGAACGTTTCAACTCTTCATCCTTCTTTTCACCCGTTACGTCACGTGTTTCCTCCTTCT
>JALWQP010000108.1 GCA_027083045.1 Desulfurococcales archaeon | reverse complement strand
AGAATGATCTTTCTAGGTATGAGAACGTCCTGACAGTTCTAGATATAACCGGGGAGTTTGATGTAGCAGTTATAGCTGTATTTCACAGTATGGACGAGTTAGACAGATTTGTAAAGACTCTTCTGAAACACCCGTATATTAGACAGACGAGGACAAGTATTGCTTTCAGAACAGTAAAATCAGTTGTGAACCCGCCGCTTTAATCTACTTTTTTCCCTCTTCTTTCTCCTCAATCCATTTGAAGCCCTCCCTATTGATCCGCTCTACTATATCCATTCCTCCCTCGGCCACTATCCTACCCCTATACAGTACGTAGACGTGGTTCGGCTCAACGTATTCGAGGACTCTCGGATAATGCGTTATCAACAGTACTGATCGCCCAGTTGAGATAAGCTCCTTAATGATATCAGCCACTATTCTTATCCCGTCAACATCGAGCCCACTGTCGGGCTCGTCCATGATAACGTATTTTGGCCTGAGGATCTTTGCCTGGAGGATCTCGCTCCGCTTCTTCTCGCCGCCGCTGAACCCGACGTTAATGCCTCGTTCTAGATGTTCTCTGGAAAGACCGATCAGCTCTGCCTCTGACGCTATCCGCTCCTTTATATCAGGGCATTCTCTCCTGCCCAGTCTCTTCTTAATGCTTAGCTTCAGTACTTCTTCCAGCTTGACACCAGGTATCTCGACCGGGTTCTGGAAGACGAGGAAGAGGCCTCGGAGAGCCCGCTCATTAGGCGGTAACCGAGTTATATCTTCGCCATCAAGTATTATTTTACCCCTTGTAATCCTGTAGGAGGAATGACCCATGAGTGCTAGCGCTAGGCTTGTTTTTCCGCTGCCGTTAGGCCCCATGATCACTCTTAGCTCGCCTGGACGAGCCTCAATGTTTATTCCGTGCAGGATCTCTTTGTCCTCGACACTAACATGTAGATCTATTGTTTTCAGCGACACGACTCATCCCTAGTTGGTCTTTATTGGTATTTAGAGGTTTATGAATAATGTCTGAAAAGTTTTTGACAAATTATTAATATCTAATGCATGTGTAAAGTATTCAATTAGTATCTTAACTAGAGGACAATGTGTGGGTGAAAAAGTCTCTTGGCCTCAGAACATAAGCTCCTAAAGTGTGCTCTCGAGAAATACATTGATGAGATGGGAGGCCAGATACACGAGGAGGCCGGTAAGCTGGAGATAGTGTTGCCGATTGCAATAGAGGAGGTTCCCGGTGGAGTTCAGTTTACATTAAAGGGGAGGGTTGAGGGAGAATATGTTGTTATCGAGGAGGTGACTGTATCATATCACGATGAGCACGCGAGTATTAAACCAATAGATCTCGAGTCTTGGGTACATTATGTTAATGAGCGTTTCTCTCCTCTTTGTAAGCAGGATTAGCCTCTTGCTTCCCCGGGTGGTATCGTGAGGAATAATCGATCCTCTGTTCAAATCCTAGTCGGGGGCCCCGCTGGAAGCGGTAATATTACGAGCGGAATTGTTTTAGCTCGAGCATTCATGTACATGGGCTACTACGCGGTCGGTGTATCCGAGTATCCTAGCCTAATAAGGGGAGGACATACTGCATACTGGGTCAGGGCTGGCACGGATAAGATCTATGAGCTCGAAGACCATACAGATATAGTGGTGGCATTTGATGAAGCGACGTTTCAGCGACATGGATGGGAGATCCATGATGACAGCATCGCCGTGTACGATCCCCAAGTGGTCAAGAACGTGCCAGAGAACATTAAGAAAGCACCAATACCTTTTAGGAAGCTCTTAAGAGAGAATGGTTTGAAACCAATAACGATGAACATGATGGCTGTCGGCGCTGTCTCAGCTCTCCTCGGCCTACCATTGGATATAGTGTTGAAGAGCGTTGAATACCAGTTCCGAGGCAAGGAGCGCGTTATCGAGGAGAACAAGAAGAGCTGTATGATAGGCTACGAGTATATGTCCTCACAACCCCTAAGCATTGAGCCTCCGAGGCTGGATGAGCCAAGGCCATGGGGCAAGAGAATAATGATCACGGGCAATGAGGCCATCGCCGTAGGCTTCGTTAAGGGAGACCTGAGGATGTACGTTGCCTACCCGATGACCCCCGCATCCCCTCTGCTACACTTCATGGTTAGAATGATCAAGGAGAAAGACATCGTAACTATACAGGCTGAGAGCGAAATAGCCGCCGCCCAGATGGCCTTAGCCGCCTGCTGGACAGGGATCAGGGCTGCTACGGGCACGAGTGGCGGAGGATTCGCGCTCATGAACGAGACCCTGAGCGAGGCCGGAATGTTCGAAGCCCCCCTAATCATTGTTGTTGCGATGAGGCCTGGGCCGAGCACAGGCATGGCGACCCACAGTGCTCAGGAAGACTTGCTCTACAGCATATTCGCTGGCCACGGAGAGTTCCCAAGAATAGTTGTCGCTCCAGCCGACCAGGAGGATGCATACTATAGGGCTGTAGAGCTCCTCAACTTAGCATGGAAATGGCGTGTCCCAGGAATAATTCTGGAGGATAAGCACTTGGCCGAAAGCATTAGGACTGTTCCAGCATTCCGCGAAGACCTTGTCCTCGAGAAGGGTGCTCTCCTCTATAAGGAGGAGGCAGAAGAGAAGATCAGGAATGGCTGGAAGTATCTCCCCTACCAGGTAACCGAGAGTGGAGTATCGCCATGGGTTCCGACGGGAACTGAGGGGGCTCTGAACAAGAGCGATAGTAGCGAACACGATGAACGAGGAATAGTGAGCGAAAGACCCCACATAGCCAATATGATGTACAAGAAAAGGATGAGGAAAGAGAAATACATACTCGAAGACCTTGAAAAGAACTATGAGGTGATCAGGACATACGGCCACCCAGTAGAAGAAGCAGACGCAGTCATATTAACGTGGGGATCAGCTGCATGGGCATCCTTAGAGGCAAAGAAGCATCTCGACAAGGAGGGCTTGAAGCTAGGCATCGTACAGATTATCTATCTCTGGCCGTTCCCGGAGAACAGGTTCAACGAGGTAATGGGGAAGGTGTCCGGCAAACCAGTGTTCACGGTGGAGTATAACCTCAGAGGACAGCTCGGCCTCTTAGCGAAAATGATGACGGGATTCACAGTAACCGATCATATTGGAAAAATAGATGGTAGACCTTTCAGGGGGAGGCAGCTCGCACAAGAAATAATCTCCCGTCTCAAGAGGTGATCCCGCGTGTCTGTCTTTAGACAACCCGTATCCGATACAGGAGCAGTTATCACCTGGTGTCCAGGCTGCGGCAACTTCGGTATACTTAGAGCCTTCAAGAAGGCAATAAACGATCTTGGGATCCCACCCTGGAAAGTAGTGGTGGTCACAGGCATAGGGTGTCACGGTAAATTCCACAACTACGTTAATGTTAACACTATTCACACGGTACACGGCCGAGTAGCACCGATGATAACAGCGATCAAGGCCGCCAACAAAGAATTAACAGTTATAGGCCTAGCAGGAGACGGTGACCAATACGCAATAGGTGTCGGCCACCTACCCCATATTATCAGGAGAAACCCAGACGTAACACTAATAGTGCATAACAATAGCGTATTCGGCCTGACGACGGGACAGGCAAGCCCAACCTCTGAGAAAGGACAGATAACGAGAACTACGCCATGGGGCCAGTGGGAAGAGCGGTTCAACCCCATAGCATTCGTGCTCAGCCAAGGAGCCAGCTTCGTAGCGAGAGGATTCGCGGGAGACGTTGACCACTTGACATGGCTGATAAAAGAAGCGGTCAAACACAAGGGCTTCAGCTTCATAGACGTCCTGCAGCCCTGTGTAACATTCGATAGAATACACACCTATACATGGTACCGCGAGAGAGTATACAAGCTGGAAGAAACAGGCCATGATCCCAGCGACTGGCACGCAGCAATGAGCAAGGCGTATGAATGGGGAGACAAGATACCCATAGGAATATTCTACAGAGTAGAGAAACCGACAATGGAGGATCTACTGGACCCGATCAAGAAGAACCCGCCACTAGCATATCTACACCTGAAACCCAAGAAGATCACGGACCTGCTTGAAAAATACTTCTCATTAACGGAATAAGATACTCAGTTAACGTATAATTTTTCAAAAAACTTGCTAGAACTTTCCTGAGCCATACCTCATTGCTTCTCCTATATATTTCTGGGCGAACGCATATATGATTATGATTGGTATTGCGAACAGTATTGTACGTGCAGCAAAATCACTCCAGTATATGGTTTGTCCTGATGCTGTCTGGTATATATA
>JALWQP010000107.1 GCA_027083045.1 Desulfurococcales archaeon | reverse complement strand
GCTCCATATGTAAGATCTCGCCTAGTTTTTCCAATAGTTCGTCTATCTCTCTCGTTATGTCTTCGTCCGAGGCATACATGCTACTGCTTCTTAGATGTACGCCGACTCCTTTTCCGAAGACCTTGGATGCGGCGAGGGCTAGTAGGTAGTCTCTCCTAGCCTTATCCCTTATGTGCTCTGATACCGTTAGCTTGGGCGTACCATGGATTAGTGCGACGTATTTTCCAATGATCCTAATATTTGTTGTAAGTCTGATCTTTTCCCCTGGCTTGACAGCGGGTCTTGCCACGGCCAGAATAATTGTTTCTCCAGGACTCTTCCTGCAGTTGAATAGTTCTCCTTCAAGGCCAAGTGGTAGTTTGACTCGGCACACTCTATCATTATTCTCGGTGATTACTCCGGAGACTATGCTCCATAGGCCTAGCCTTGATCGCCATGTGAACACGTCTTCGAGCGTCTCTACGAGTAGCTCGTAGACTTGTCTGGCTGGCTTCGGGAAGCCGATCACTAGTATCTCGTCGTTGTCTGCGTCCTTTACAGTCACTTCTGCTGGGCCGGTATTGAAGACTATACCTAGTCTTTCCTGTATAGGCTTGCTGGCCTGAACAATAGTGTAGCCATGATCAAAAAGAATTTTGGATACAGCTGTCGCTATGATTCCACGCACACGTACATTCGCCAAGCCGAGACCACGCTAGTCTCTAACTGTCTCGAGTATAGCGATGATCTGCCATATTTTTGTCCTCGTGTTTATGGGCATGTTCGGGTCCTGGCTTATGGAGTCCAGGATGCTTATAGCATTGGCGGCTCTGACGCCTGGACTATACTTCGTATTACGTAGCTGGTTAAGAGCCTCTGTAGCGGCTCTACGAATGTTTCGTGGCACACCGGTATCGTTAATAATACTCATAAGCATGAACATGGCATTCCTTATTTTTGTCTCATTATCAATTATCGCGGCCATAACACTCACCCCTAATGGCTTATCTTATAAGCGGAGCGTCTCCCTATTTTTCCATAACAGATATTTGGTATTAAATAATAATCTTTATTTAAACTTGTACTTCACAGTGTAATACTAATAAATATTTCATAAATATACTGTCTGACTATAGAGCGAGGCATTATTGTAGGTGGCGAAGAATGAGTAGAATCGGCCGAGACAAAGTTGTCAGGAAAATGGCTGAACTCATGAAAGCAGGGGCTGTGATGCTTTCTGAGACATGCCCTGTTCAGGGATGTAATCTACCATTATTCAAGCTCAGATCAGGTGAGATAGTCTGCCCTGTTCATGGAAGAGTAGTTATTGTTAGGAGCGAGGAAGAGGCAGTTGAGGTCACTAAGAAGTACGGCTTGGCTGGTGTACTAGATAAGCTAGAAGACTATGCGATTAAGACAATTGATTCTATGGTGGGTGAAGCTTCTGATCCATCGCTTATCATTGAGTGGCTAGAAGTGATTGAGAGGGTTGAAAGGATCAAGAAGACGATTAAGGCGAACCCTAGAAGTCAATCCTAAGCTTCTCAGCAACTAGTTTCTTAACATCATGATAAACCTCGTTGAAGCTTCTCGATGCATCCACCATTATGAGTAGTCCTTTATCAACAAGGTACAAGTAGTTCTGCCTGACCTTCTCGAGGATTTCCAGCTGTTCGTACTCGGGGAACCTAGACGATAATCCCCTCCTTCTCTTAAGCCCTAACTCAGGATCTATGTCTAGGTAGATCGCTATGTCAGGCTTCCTAGCGAATCTGTTGATCTCGAGTATCCACTCTATTGGTGCTCCCATGGCTCCCTGATAGGCCGCACTACTGTAGTAGTAGCGGTCACACACGACTATCTTGCCTTCACGGATGGCCGGGTCTATGACCATTTCGATGTGTAGTAATCGGTCGGCAGCATATGTTAGGGCGTCTAGAAAAGCTGATCGGAAATTATTGTACTCGTTCTTGAGTATCTCTACATAGCGCGTATTGTATGGCTCATACGTGTAGAGCGCATGGTATTCACTCTTCTCGAGGTCTTCTAATAGCTTATAGGCTATACTAGTCTTGCCTGCTCCATCTATTCCTTCCAGAACAACAAGTTTTCCCCTGCTCAATCATCAGCACCTCTTCCCCGTGTCCGTGAAGTATTATGGTCTGCTTCTCGTTCTTAACGTGTCCTACTAATTCCTCATACTCCTTCCTGACCATAAACAATGGTATGTCTGCAAGGACTGCTCCGGCAATGAGTATCGGCTCGGCATCATACACAATCATACATGCAGGTGCATGGCCGTAGTATTTAAGGCCATATATTATGTATGTGCCAACAGTCGAACCTCTTGTTCCAGGGAAGATGAGGGCTTTTCCACCGATGTAGTAGCCCTCAACAGTTCTACCCGTCCTAGGATCTACTTCTCCGAAGAAACTGATCTTGTGATCGACTACTAGGGCTTCTGCTCTACAGCTGCCATCAACAATGATCTTGTCGATCCTTATCCTCTTCAATACTTTGCACCGATAATGTCCTCTATGCTTGCGAGGTACACATCTAGTTTGTGGAGTCTTCTTAGATAGAAGAATGCCTTACCACTATTAGTGACCACTAATCCGGGTTTATACTTGAACCTCGTTACAACTGGACATGTGCCCACAATAACTTCTATACCTTTCTTCTTAAGAATTTCTAATTCTCTTGCGAACACACTAGATACTATAGGTGGTATTGATAAGATCATTTTACCCCTAGTCTTCCATAACCATTTTTCCAGGGATTGCATTATCCTGAGCATCTCGGCGCCTGATAGGTGTGGGCACCCAATATAAGCAAGATCATAATCTCCTCCGCTCCACAAGTAGTCTCTATAGTTTTTCAGAAGATCCTCTCTCCTCAATGATATCTTGTCAACTATATCCTCCCCGTAGGTTCTCGGAGGCGTCACTCCGCGGATCACTACTAGGGCGTGGCTCCCGGTTGCAGCTGCAGATGCCAGTAATAGCTTGATCTCATGGATACTTGGCCTCGGAGTAAGTTCTAGCAGGGGTATATTGTTGACTGTCTCCCCGATCCATAGGCCTAAAAGGCTCGCCGTCAGATCATCTAGCTGGTCGTAGAATCTAATCATAACCCTAGCCGTACGCTCCTCGATCTTGTGGAGCCCCGCGTCGTATATATACCCTGTTATTGATGCTAGGAGCGCTATAGGGCCCCCCTCTCTGTTCGTCCTGGCTCCATAGAAGCTGTTAGCCATGGCTACAGCATTGCTCTCCCCCCACGCCAGGTGCTCATGGGGTGCTGGGGCTCTCAGCATGTATGGAAGGCATGTATAAGTGGGTTTTACCCTCATTTTCTCGAGCGCTTTATTGACGAGGAGTTGTTGCTCTAGATAACTATAATCGATCAAACTCGATTCTCCCGTGAGGTCTACACAGGTGGGATTGGACGTGGTGTAGACGGCGGTTTCCGCACCACTACTGGCTAATTCTTCTAGAAACTTTAGGCCTGGTTCACCTATGTTTGTGTAGGATATGCCGGAAACGTGTGCATGCCTTATCTTAACCAGCCTGTCGGCGCCCAGCGCCTCCCCTACCCGGACGATCACCTTTAGGGCTTTCGCTTTTACCCAGCCTTCTTCTCCGGCAAGGATTCTTTCCTGTTCCCTGGTCAGGTACATTAGCCGGGCTTCACCATCCTATATTTTGTCCACGGCTCGGACAACGGCTTGGTTGCATCTATGATTACCTTATCACATACTCCCTCATCGCATCTAGGGTCTAGTGTGCTTCCCCTTGTCCTTCTGATCACATGTATGTCCTCGCCTGGTTTGACGCGTGTCGCTATGGCCCATTCAACCATGAATGGGTCATCCACGTCTATATCGTGATCAATGACGATGACTAGTTTGGCACTGGGGTGAGCGGTGAACGCGGCCATCCCGGCGTTGACTGCTTCTCCCTCTCTCGTTTTCTCGATTGAGACGATTATGTGCAACCATGAAGAGCCTCCGCGCGTAAGTCTCACGGACTTGACTCCGGGCACGGCTTTCTTTACGCTCTCATATATTACTGGCTCCTTCGGGAAACCCATGAACATGTAGTGTTCATGATAGCCCGGGACTATTGCGTGGATCATTGGGTCATGTTTTTTGTTCACGTATATCGCATCAACCTCCAGTACTGGCTGTAGCCTCTTCTTATCGACCATTCGGAGGATATCAACGAATGGGCCCTCCCATGCTTCTTCCTGTGTTATCCTTCCCTCGATTATCACCGAGGCGTTTGCCGGGCCCTTTAGACCGTGGA
>JALWQP010000106.1 GCA_027083045.1 Desulfurococcales archaeon | reverse complement strand
CGGCGATTATCCTTGCTCGGTAATCCCCTGGTGCTCAGATGCTCTTTCACCGGGGCGTAGGCTGAATGAATCGTTGTCCCGAGCTCCTCCTCCATTTGCTTGACATGGTCTCTGGTGGAGGGAAAGTCTACTCCTGTATCGACATATATCGCCTCCACGTGCTCGGCCCCATAATGCTTAACTGCTAGATCTAGAGCCACAAGGCTGTCTTTACCGCCACTAAAACTTACTATTACTCTGTCAGGCTTTCCAAGGCTATCTAGGAATCTCCTCGCCACATTTATGTGCTGTAACATTAAATCCCTGTTAAGGCGCTCAGGTTTCTCGCCACTATATTCCCTGCATCGCTGGTGATCGATATTTGTCGAGACCTCACACCCATCATCTGGTATGAATAGTTTTCCCGCCTTAACACCATTGCAGAAGACCTTGTATTCGCCACCGAACAGTTTCTCGACCAAGACACTGTGAGGCGGAGTATATATTTTCATTAATTTGTTCAATCCGGGCCATGCCATAAATACGTCGTAGGCCGGATGAATCCTCAGTCCATCCAAGTGTCTACGAGCACCTATTATATATCCTTTCCTCCATCCGACGGATAGCCTGATTAGGCTACGGGCATATTCCATGGCTCTAGCTATTTCAATATCCATCATATCCTTCGTGATCTTGAGTACGGCTGTCAAAGGATCTGCAAGGCTATATTCTTTGACCTTATCTTCAATTATGACAATGTTGTATGCTCCACGGCGTTTCCTGTAGCTTATATGCATCCAATTGCCGAAGAACCTCCTAATCACTCGCTTAACACGTGGTTTTAATCCGTCATCCACAACAACATTAAACATATAGTATTTCCTCATCCTTTACTCCACCAGTGGAACCGACTATGTTGTAATAAATAATTATGATTTTTAAGGGTAGGAACGAGTAATTGTTAAGAGGGGGTAAGGCCGGAAAAAATAGTGTTATCTATTAGGCGAGAACCTTATTCTCTTACCTCTTCTTTTTCTTCTTTCCCTCTTCCTTAACGGGGCCAATGATCCTTGCAACCCTGATGCCCGTGTAGGGGCTTACAGCGAAGGCTATTTTGACTTTACCACCTTTCTTCTTCTCGACGATCTTTACCTCATATTTGTCGGTGTAGAATGGCTTCTTCGCCTTTATGTCGAAGAATTTCAGCTTCTCGGGCATGGCTATCACTATCTATAATCTTGATCCGAAGAAAGATTTAAACATACCTATCGAGCTCAACATTCTCCCCATTCTAAAGAGGAATGGCCATAGTATTGCTCGGATGAGAATATCGTGTGCAAAATCTACGCCAGTACTAGGGATAGGTTTCATAAAACCTTACTAGTGGAACTTATATTTTTATCATGTGCGAAGTAATAAGGTTATTTGGAGATAAATTTGAGGCTGTCGCACACGTTTTATAGAGAACTGCTAGTTGACAAGCATTTATTGCTGAAATGTATAAGCGATATGAACAACTGGATCAGTTCCGAGAAGTATATAGAGAACTTATCCTTTATAGAGGAAGACAAGTATAGTTTGAATCTCTACTGGAATAAACTGTCTTCTAAAATAAGAGTGAAGACTACAGAAACCTCTTTCACCATGGAACCATACGATGGCGACTACTTCCACCTAGTGATCTGGTTTAGAGAAAAAGACGATGGGGCTACTGAAATACATGTAACGGGAGAGGCGGAGACGGGATTATTCAAGGGATTAGTGGGGAAAAAGAAATTTGTCTCATTTATTGAGTCGTTAATCGATGACATACTTTTCAAGTGCCTCAAGAAAATCCATCTGGTATATCCTAGTGAAAAGAACATCTGGATGAACTGTAGCAAATGCTTATTCTTTGAGAGGATCTCGCATAAGTGTTATCTTCTGGGAAGAACCGTTGTACCGGGACAAGTACCAGAGTGCAATGACAATATAAACGGTTTATTGATGAACCATGAATTGAGGACTACGGGTAACTCAGTTGCGCCTAAATAATTATATCTATAAGATGGCAATATAAGGGGTGCACAGTATGAACAAGGTGTTACTCTTCCTGGCATGTATGTTTCTAGGCATGGGTATAGGTATGCTGTTTGACCATACCAGTGCAGGTACTATCCTGGGTATAGGTATTGGTCTATTATTCGTAGCATTCGCTCCTAGTACATCTTTTTCAAGACCAGTGCGTTCAGGTGCGAGAAAAATAATTAGTTCTGGCAGGCTTTTCCTAGGTGTTATCGGTATAGGCTTCATTCTCTGGGGCCTCGAGATGCTCGGGATAATCGTCATACCCGGGACACTCTGGCAACATCTAGGAGCGTTCATACTGATACTCATAGGCATAGGATTCCTCTATGCAGCGCTATCCTAAGATCAGGTCAACTAATTAGGAGTACTTGATCTCCTTCGAGTCTGGCCAGGGATTTGGAAACGAGATTTTGAACCGCCAGTATAACCCAGTACTTATGAATGTTTATGCTTCTAGATATGTCAGCTATCTTCTTCGGGCCTTCACTTCTGCGTAGTTCTTCCAGTATGATCTGCTCGACTACGTGGATGAAGCGATCAGAATATGTGTTGATGAAATCAACGATGCTTATAGCCGTTGCTGTGTCAACCCCTATAGTTCTAGCAACATCTTTCACAGTTATGTTCATAGGGAGTCCATCCCCGCTTATCTTGGTCTTCAGGTATTCTATTGCCATAACCTCTAGCTCATGGAGCTCAGCTTCTTCTCTATTTTCTGAGAGTTTCACATACAATGGTAGGTTTACCTCGATCACAATGTTCTCGGCTAGAAGAACATACTTCTTGTGTCTTCCCTCATACTTCACCCTAACGATCCCCGTCCGTATAAGGTCTGATAAATGCTCCATTGCTGTCGGCAGTTTTACTCCGAGAAGCCTGGCAATCTCCTTTGCGGTTAACCCGTCTGGATTGTTTATGAGGGCTCTTAAAATAGATATTTTTGGTCCGCTGTTTAGTACCTGTATTAACCTATATCCGGCTAAAGGCCTATCTCTCGCTATCTTCATTGAATCCATTGGCCTCATCTCGCCAAATCTATTTTCGCATAACCGTCCAGGATCGTTATTCTGCAATCTAGTCTTGAGGAGCTATTATCGTATTCTGGGTCCTTGTAGATTGTTATGTTTTTACCATTGAGACTTACGTGGCCGACGCCATTTAGTATAGTAGGAGTTACTTTTAGCATTGTGTTCTTGGGCACTCTGATACTAGCCTTAAATACCCCGTTGTTGATTTGGATCTTTATTTCTGAAAGATTAATGTGGCTGTATCCGAGAGTGAGTTTTACAACACCATTACTCATCTTTATCAAGGTATTGTTTGACACGATATTCTTGAGCCCGGATTCAAGTATTCCATTATCAATAACAAATAATATCGGGCCTTTTATCTCCGCCATATTTATCTTGGCTATGCCATTGCTCATATCAAGATTCAGGCCCTTCACAGTCATGTTATCCGGTATCTGTACGACCAGTTTGATCGTGGGGCTACTAGCCATAATATTTAAGTCTCTACTTTGCTCATTGAATGATACTTTGTATCCATTCGCCATAGATGTCGTGGAGTATATATCAATAATTACGGTATCCACAGGTGCTCTGCTGACTTCTATATATGCGTCTAGCAAGTTTATGTCAAGTCTTAACGCAGTTGTGCCGTTGATACTGATCTCTTTCTCTTCGATAAAATTATAGTTCATACGGGGAGCCAAGCTGACTAATCTAGACAACATCTGAGTTAGATCAATCAGAGAACCATTATTGCCAGGCATATTATTTGCAATTAGGTATAGTGGAGTAATTATCCCTATTATTAGGCCAGCTATAACAAGTGCACCTATTGCTCTATGAACTACGTCCTCCATCACAGTGAACCCCCCGCTATGAACACTAGTAACGCTACGCTTGCGATAATAACAATGAAGGCTATTAGTATTGAAGCGAATGATTGTCCAAGTGAGAACTTGTTTACTTCGGCATTTGTGATCAGAGTATATACATACCCCCAAACGAATGTTATTACTGATAAGAACACATATGCTACTATACTCGTAAGAATATCCAGATAGTAGAATATTGGGGATAGTAATCCTATGATGAACACTGGTAACCATTGATAGCTGTAGGCCAACAATACTGTTTCTAGGGATGCTTTTCCTCCTAGCAGTTTATCAAACACGTATATGAGAAGCCCAAGAACTAGCCAGAGAACAATATTGAGTATTGTGTATCCAGCCACTATGCCTACAGACGAT
>JALWQP010000105.1 GCA_027083045.1 Desulfurococcales archaeon | reverse complement strand
GGATTATAGCCGTGTATCGGCCCGTATTTATGGATGATACTAAGTACTATCAGCTTATATAGTCCCAGCCGTAGGTCTCTCAGTATTCTCTGCTTGACTTTCTCTCTGTCCATCCTGATCACTGGTGGGGCAGAGCTTATATATTAGATGTTTGAAATAATACCTCTGACTCCGAGGTACCAATTTGTGATCAAGGTGTAATAAGGCTTGCCCACACAAGTAGTAGAGGTCAACGACCTACATAAAGTGTATCCCGGCGGAAAAGAGGCTCTGAAAGGCCTTAGCTTCACCGTGAAAGAGGGAGAAATATACGGGCTAATAGGCCCGAATGGGGCCGGCAAAACAACGACTCTCAGAATACTTGCTACTATCCTTGAGCCGACAAACGGGACGGCGAGAATCTACGGATATGATGTGAAGAGCGAGCCGGAGAAAGTTAGGAGACTCATAGCTTACCTACCCGAAGAAGCGGGAGCATACAAGTACTTGTCAGGCCTAGAGTTCCTAGACTTCATAGCTTCGTTTTACGCTGAGGACGAGCAGGAGAAGAGGAGGATGATCCAAGAAGCATGGAAGATCAGTGGTTTAGGTATGAGGATCAAGGACAAGATCAAGACCTACAGCAAGGGAATGCTGAGAAGACTCCTGATCGCCAAGACCCTCATGGTACACCCAAAACTAGCAATCCTAGATGAGCCCACAAGCGGTCTCGACGTGATAAACTCGACGAGGGTGAGGAGAATCATTAAGAAATACACGAGAGAATATGGCGTAACAGTATTGTTGAGTAGCCATAACATGCTGGAGGTGGAGTATCTCTGCGATCGTGTCGGCATAATACATGAGGGCCGCATTGTCGCCGAGGGTTCCCCGGCCGAGCTCAAGAAAATGTATGGGGCGGAGAACCTAGAGGAGGTTTTCGCCAAGATCGTTGGAGGCGAGGAGATATGAAGAGCGCGTTCTTAACCATATTCATTAAGGAGATGAAGAGCATTATCCGTGATCCCAAGATACTCATAACTATGATTATTGTCCCAGTAGTCCTAACAGGATTAATGTACGGTATTATGGGTGCGATGACGACACAGGCCGTGAAGCAGGCGATGAAGCCAGGCGGCGAAATATTATTGGTCGATCTAGATCACGGGTATTGGGCAGAGAACTTCACCAATTACTTGACAAGCCACAAATACACTGTGACCAGATACAAGGATATAGACTCCGCCATAAAGAACTACGATAATGCTTTGTGCATCCTAGTTATCCCGAAGGGGTTCTCCGAAAACCTGACCAGAGGATACACGGCATATCTCCAGGTGTATTATAGGATCAGGGGGATCAGCTTCACAAGTATGATGATGGGATACAAGGTTTACGGAATAATACGCCAGTACTCCGACATGTTATCAAAGCAGATCCTTGAGAAAACCGGTCTATCGCCGGAGTACGTGTCTTCTCCTGTGAACGGTACGAGCAACATTGTTATCGGGAATATAACTATAAAGAATATCGATCCATCACAAGTGACTGGGCCGCTGCTTATGCTTGGTCTCTTCGTACCCCTAATAATAGGATTACTCGCAGGCTTCGTAGCCCAGCTATCAGCTACGAGTATCGCCGTTGAAAAAGAACAGAAGATGCTGGAGACCCTATTAACCCTGCCCCTCAGCCGGTTCAGCCTTATCGCTGCGAAAGTAACTGCCGCATTCATAGTTAGCCTGATAGGTGGTGGAGCATACTTCGCCATAATGGCCTGGTACTTCTCCCAAATGTCAAGTCTTGGTGCAACAAACAGTAGTGTATCCTCGTCAATTGCTTTATCAGCACTAGTAAAAGCTGTGGGGATGCAGACCCCAGCAGTCCTAGTCATAGCCGGATTCGGCACGCTCTTCCTAGCCCTTGGAATAGCTCTTCTACTAGCAATGTTCGTGGACGATGTCAGGAGCGCACAGATAATCAGCGGATACATTATTGCACCACTAATGCTGTCAATCTTCATCGGCTTATTCCTAGATATAACAAGCATGAGCCCTATACAGCAGACAGCCATAGCGGCTATTCCGTTCGCTAACCTCGCGTTCATACTTAATCTCGGCCTGACTGGTAATTATACCGCTCAACTAGTAGCCGCCTTCTCCTCATGGGCCTATGCCATCATTGTATTATATATTGCATCCAGGATCATAGGGACAGAAAAGATATTCACCATGAAGCTGTTCAAGAGAAAGAGAAGAACATCTCTCGGCTTCCACCTCTTAACAAGATAGCAAACTTGTTTTTAATCCAGGTCTAATCTATCTTTATCCCGGTGCACATGCGTTGATACAACGATTGTTACTGATACTTACATTAGTGATCATTCTGTCGCACCTACTGGTTCTCCCTAGCACTATTCATGCCCAGTCGATCTCGCCGCCCGGCTTCTATCTTCTCCAGGAAATACATGAGCTAAAAATTAGTGGTACTAATGGTCATGGCTACGTTATCAGAACTAATAATACATATTATATTATAGTGGGCTCTAAGAACCAAGTCATAATATATGATCCTATATCAGAGAGGCTTATCTATAATCTAACCACGAGAAGCCACGTGAATTTCACAATAGGATTTAATGATACTGCTCCTACACTACTGATTATAACTTATATTCAGGACAATGGAACTATTTATATAAGGCCTTATCTATGGATAAATGGTACTGATTATGTTGGTAGAGAAGTATGCATACCTAGCGGGTACAGGTTATCAAGAGGGTTCAAGCTAGTCAATGACACGTTAATTTATTATTTCTATCGACTCGATATTCTTGAGGAAAACTTCTCGACGATAATGCTCAAGTGGAGCCTCAAAAACAACAGCACCGAGATAATATTCGATGAAGGCACAGCGTACCTAGCTGTTAACGCTCCCGTACTAACAATAAACCCGAGAATAGTAACACCAACATTATTGCAGGGCTCGACGGAAACAATTGTTATCCATGAAGACGAGGTCAGAGCACGTTTCATCTCAAGGATCAGCCTGTCTTACGGCAACTATAAGGCGGGAATGACATTGACAAATGCTCTCCCTGTCAAGACGATCCTGATCGATCACGGCAATAAGGTATTGACCTTAATTATCGAGAAGACATTATCGCTTCTAGGCAGAGAAACATATAGTGTTCATGCATACCTAATGGGCGTCTACCGTGAGCTCTACGAGAAAAGCCTCACTAGCCCGGCAGATATTCTAGTATCACTGAATAAACTCCTCATAATAAACTCCACAGGAGATATCAAAATATACGGCATTGACACCGGGCGGTTCTGGCGATCAGTTAAGATAACAGGTATCGAACAACTAGTTGTTCTCCCTGACATAAATGGGGACGGAGGCCAAGAAGTACTCGCTGTCGACAAGAACTCGACAAAAATAATGAGTCTTGCATCACTCTATATCTGGAGCCTAAACACTAGCCTCCCCCACACAGTCTGGCTCGGCTGTATCAATTCGAGCCAACACCATATCGTAGTATTGGGTAATAATACGCTTGAGCTGTTCAATATATCGTATTTCGGCCCCCGAGATAATACTCCTCCAGATCTACAGATCAAGCTTAGAAGCAACGATGGTGTAAGTAGAGCTCTCGATCTAAATGTTAAGGCTGTTGATAATGATACAGGAGTGATCCTGATCAAGGTCAAGATAAGAAATGAAGAAACAAGTAAAACCATTGTTTACCATATCTCAGGCAGGGAAGCAGTCCTCGATATAGAAGAAAACCTTCCCGACGGGAGATACGTTGTAGTCGTCACAGCGATGAACCTTGTTGGGCTTAACACTACTGTTCAGTCTTCTTTAATAATTGATCATTGCCCGCCTAGATCAAGCCTGTACTAGATGCTACATGAATTGCCTCTTCTTTATTACCGCGTAAACACCTAGATATATGCCTGGTGGTCATTGTGGCCAGGCTTAACTACAGCTTTAAGCAGGGCACACCTCTAGGCATCGAGGCCGACACCCTCGCTGCGCTTGTTCCTCAAAGCAGTGGTGAGCCCATCATACCGGACATTATCAAGGAGTCATGGAAAGACGTGATTAATCGGGTTATTGGCCAGGGAGACTTTAAGGCTGAGGAGGGCGAGATCAGGATAACCTATCTTCCTAAAGGCTATGCACGTCTTGTCCTGGCCGGTCTAGGTGAAAAGCCGAGCCTTGAATCCATAAGGATCGCGTGTGCTAAAATAGTCAGAGCGCTCGAGGATCTAAAGGCCAAAGATATAGTTGTTTATTTCGATAAGTCCATCGAACTTGATCCCAG
>JALWQP010000104.1 GCA_027083045.1 Desulfurococcales archaeon | reverse complement strand
CATTTGTCTCACGCCCGTCTATGTCTACTACTATGGCGTGGAGGGCGCTGTCCTAGCATTACTCGTGGTATTCTTATCTGTTCTCGCCGGATTGTTCATGGTCCCCATAGCAATGGTTACCATGGGACTAGCGTACATGGTGTCGGAGGAGGGCTGGAGAATAATCAATATCGCTAGACCGCTACTACTGATACTCATAGGCATATATTATCCACGCTACCTTCTCCCCCTGGTCTTCAGAGTAGCTACTATGATCATCCCTAGTAGTAGTATCGTTGAAATAATACAGTACATGCTGACCAATAATCTCACCATGAGCCTTGCCAGCGTACTGCTAGGCGTCGCAACTGCATCTTTCATTCTACTCCTCCCCATAGGCGGTAAGACTGTGGCGAGATGGGAGGAGAGGCTGAGGTTTAAGGGGGTGAAAGAGTATTGATCCGCTCCTTATTGGCCATACTTAAGGCTTATCTCGTCGCGTCACTGCTTAGGAATAAAGCGATCATAATTGGAGTTTTGCAGATGGCTTTATGGATGACGCTATTGATCTCTCCGATGATCCTGTTCAGCAGGCCCTCGATTCCCCGCGAAGTCACTGCTGCCTATGCTTTCATCGCTATACTGGTCTTCATATCGTACAATATGGCTAGCTGGGACTGGGCGTGGAGCCTCCGCCAAATGATGATCAGGGGTATTCTCGAGCATTACATTATAAGCGGAAGACCAGTGATCATGGTCTACGTCGGCCTCATGCCCGTCGGGCTATTATGGGTTGCTCTGAGTCTAGCAATGGTATATGTTATCATGGCAATACTTTATGCTCCTCCGGCGATATGGGTCCACGACCCCCTAGCGTTGATCGCCGGTAGCGTCTGCCTGTTAATTGTCTTGTCCGGCTATAGCTTGATCCTAGGCTCGAGCATGCTGTTGAGCGGTACAAGCGGCCCAGTCGTCGAGATACTTTCATGGATACTCCCTATAGCGACGGGGGGCTTTACACCGCTAATAATGTATCCGGAGATACTCAGGATTATCGCCCTCACAACGCCGTTCAGCTACCCAGCCGAGCTCATCAGATACGGATTGATAGGGACAACGCCTGTCCTACCGATCAACACGCTTATCATGATTGGTCTGCCGTACTCACTGGGCTTCCTAGTCATGGCATTACTGCTCCTGCGCTACAGCATTCATAAGATCAGGCATGAAGGCGTTAAAGCCATAGGGATCATGTAGTTTTTCCTACACAATTAAAAATACCTATGTTAAATCCATGGCCTCTTCTTTGATGCTTTAAACACATCAGTTAAAAATTAATTAGCATGAGGCGACAATAGATTATCAGAGAATCCATTACATGGTTAAGGGTTGTTCCTCCATGAAGTATAAGAACCAGCTTAAACCCCTTATGGAGGATGAGCCTAAGGGTAAAGGACTCAAGATCGCCTTTATAGGCGCGGGAAGCGCTGTATGGAGCTCGAGGATCATCATAGACCTCATACTTGCCAAGAGCCTCCATGGCGCCAAGGTTTACCTCATGGATATAAACATGGAGAGGCTCAACCTAATAACAAGCTTCGCCAAACGATACGCCTCAGAACTACATGCCGACCAAGAATTTGTACCAACAACGGATCGCATCGAGGCGATAAAGGACGCCGACTTCGTCGTGAACTCCGCTATGTATGGCGGCCACATGTACTATGAGCGTATGAGAGAGATATGTGAACGTCACGGCTACTACCGTGGTATAAATAGTGTTGAGTGGAATATGGTCAGCGACTACCACACGATCTGGGGTTACTACCAGTTCAAACTAGCCCTAAGCATAGCGAAGGATGTCGAGGAATACGCTCCCAATGCCTGGCTAATCAATGTCGCTAACCCCGTCTTCGAGCTCACAACCCTGATCCAGAGACACGTCAAGATAAAGATGATCGGTCTATGCCATGGATACCACGGTATCTACAATGTCATGAAGGAGCTTGGCCTACCACGTGAAGAAACTGAGTTCGAAGTCCTAGGGTTCAACCATGTGATCTGGCTGACGAAATTCAAGTACAAGGGCGAAGACGCTTATCCATTACTGGATAAGTGGATCGAGGAAAAAGCCGAGAAGTACTGGGAGCACTGGAGAGAGACGCAGGTAAACCCGTTCGATATAGATCTGTCGCCGGCAGCCATAGACATGTATAAAAGGTACGGCCTCTTACCCGTAGGGGACACTGTGCGTGGAGGCACGTGGATGTACCACTGGGATCTCAAGACGAAACAGAAATGGTATGGTCCAACAGGAGGGCCTGACTCAGAGATAGGCTGGATGATGTATATTGCCTTCCTAAACATGCAGCTACAAAGACTATACGAAGCCCTTAAAGATCAGAAGCACCCACTCGCCGCCCATATACCGCCGGAGTGGAGCGGCGAATCAATCGTGCCAATCATAGACAGCATAGCCAATAATAGGAAAGGTGAATACGTAGTCAACACATTGAACCTGGGCAGCATACCAGGAATACCCGATAATGTAGCGGTAGAGATGCCAGTGCAGATCGATGGAAAGGGCGTGCACCGTTATATCTTCGAGCCTCTCCCCAAGAAGATAAGGGATCTAGTCCTACTGCCGAGGATAACCAGGATGGAGATGGCCCTCACGGCTTTCCTAGAGGGTGGGAGGGAGATACTCGAGGACTGGCTACACATGGATCCGCGTACTAAGTCTACAAGACAGGTACAAGAGACCATAGACGATCTCCTTAATATGCCGGGTAACGAGGAGATGAAGAAGCATTTCAGCTAAAACAAGGACAAGAGTTTTTCGTAATCATGTACTATTGGAATGTAACCAGCCATAGGATCTATGCGTCCTTATATCCTAAAGATACCGGAATGATAACAGATACTAATATATCCCCTCATAGTTAATTTTATTCAAAAGTGTGAATGCTCCCACTAGTTTTTGTAGGGAAAGATGTTGGAAGACAATAAGGAGATAACAAATGATCTATTTAAAGACCTGATCCCAATCATTCTTGCAGGTGGTTCATCTAGGAGATTCGACGAAGATAAACTATTATATAAAATAGCCGAAAAACCATTGATTAAGTATACATGCGAGAACATTGAGAAAATATTTGGTAAAGAACCCGTCATTATCGCTTCTAAGGCGAATGCTGAGGAATTATTACGGGCTAAGATTTCCTCGAAAATATATATTGATAATCTACTCGGTGGGCCTATCACGGGTATTATGAAGGCACTAGAACTCTACGACAGGATAATGGTTTTCGGTGGAGACATGCCATGTGTACGCATGGAACTAGTATCTGAGATCCTCAATGCCGCTCTGCAAGGCTTCTCTATAGTTTTGCCTGGATGGAGGAATGGTTTCCTCGAGCCACTGCATGGATATTATTCTAAGGGGGCCGTAGGCTATCTCCGTAGACTCTATCTACGCGGGATCAGGAGTCTTTCCCAGGCTGTTCGCTTGGTCCCCGGCGCTAAGATCTTGTTGATCGATGATTATTCAGACCTTGTTAAACTTAGCCTCTACAATATCAATGATAGGGATGACGTTAGATGTTTTGAGGAAGGCGTATTGGCAGGAGATGCGGATCCTTGTTTGAGGTGTGTTGCATGGATACAAACGTATTATGGATGATAAAAAATGGTTTTGACGCCCTGTTGTGCTTACCTATATTAGGTTGATTCTTGCTGGTATTCCTTTATATTCCGGTATCCCAGAAACAGGATCTATTATATCGCCAACGAACGTGTTTACGGGCGGGTCTATGAAGTGGTTCGGCACGAATAGCACGCCTTTTGGTACTTCCGTCGTTATTTTGACCGTTATTCTCTCTCTGCCGTAGGGTGTCTCGAGCTCTACAATGTCTCCGTCCAATATTCTTAGGTTCCTTGCGTCATCGGGGCTTATGTATAGAAGGCTTGAATCATCCTTTAATAGGAGCTCCATTATGCGTCTTGTCATCGTCCCTGTGTTATAGTGTGTTATGAGCCTGCCGTTGATGAGTATGAACGGGTATTCATCGGTGGTCTTAACGGTTACCTCGGGCCTAACAGGTGTGATTGTTGCCTTGCCGTCAGGTGTCGGGAACCTCTCAGTGTGGAGTATCGGTGTCCCCGGATGATTCTCGTTGGGGCACGGCCACTGGATGCCATAACGCTTCTTTCTCAGCCTCTCATAGGTTATCCCGCGGTAAGTAGGTATTGTTCGTCGGATGTCCTCGAACACTTGTTCAGGCCCGTCGTAGCTGAATGGTGCCCCAAGCTCTTTGAGTAGTGCCAATAGGATGTCTAGGTCAGGCCTAGCTTCTCCCGGCGGGTCAACTATTTTCTCGAACAGCTGT
>JALWQP010000103.1:3957-4405 GCA_027083045.1 Desulfurococcales archaeon | reverse complement strand
GCTATGGCCATGGGTCCTGAAGCAGTAGAAATAGCGCTTTACGACATGCTCCGAACTATAAGTAGCTTATATGGTAGGAGCATTGTTGTGAGGATGAGGTCGGAGAAAGATGGCAGAGAGTTTACAGTGAGGTGCTGCGAATATGATGAGGACAAGAGGCTCGGATACGGTATTTATGGCGATGTAGTCGAGGTACTAGAGGGACAAGGCGAACTAAAAGGTAAGATCCAGTGTATGCCGTGCCCGCGTCCCCCTAGAGAAGACGAGAT
This sequence comes from Desulfurococcales archaeon, assembly GCA_027083045.1. Lineage (GTDB taxonomy): Archaea > Thermoproteota > Thermoprotei_A > Sulfolobales > Desulfurococcaceae > JAADCY01. The sequence goes on along the minus strand of JALWQP010000103.1, from coordinate 4,136 downwards.
AAAGGGTTTTCTTGCAAAAGTGAGAGAAGATCCGTCCTACGCGAGAAGACTTGTATTAGAGGCTTTTTCAATCCACGAGAAGGGAGAGGGTGAATAAAGCATGGTTTATACAAGCATCTCAGCCCGGATCCTATTAACTATTGAAGCGCTAAATATGACTGAAAGCGCCGGCAACTATG
>JALWQP010000103.1:0-3947 GCA_027083045.1 Desulfurococcales archaeon | reverse complement strand
CAGATACGTTCCAGTGATCAGTGGTGAGAGCATAGCTCACGCTTACCAGGAAATACTCGCAAGGATAGCTGAAGAAACAGGCCTACCAGTATGTAATCTATGTAGGCAGGGCGTCTTCCTCAAACACACAGATAAAAACGTGTTCAAAAGAACAGGTATCCCAACACCCGACTTCAAGAAACCGGAGAGCGTCGAGGAAACGATCGTTAAGCACTGCGTAGTCGAGGACATAGGCGGCTTCCTAAACACTGACGCCGCTCTAAAAAGGACGAGCAGATTCTACGCAGGATACATGATCCCAGCACTAGACTCTATCAAGACAAGTGCTGCAGAGGCACAATTCCATGTCAGGTACGATCCCCTTTCGATCCAGACACAAGCAATATATAACATAGAAGCTGGAAGCGCATTATACGTATTAACGCTCGGGCTAGACATAGACGGAATAGGTGTTTCAAGCATAGCTTTAGAAAACAGTAAGCCGAAACTCCTGGTATCCCCTGAGGAGAGATCTAAGAGGATTGAGGCAGCATTCAAAGCAATGCATCTACTAGTAACACAAATGCTCTTCGGAGCAAAAAGGACGAGGTTCATGCCTAACTGGAAGATAATGAGCCTAGCAATACTCACTACGCATCCACTACCCCTGAATGTCCGGCCAGCACATACGAGCAAGTACATTGAGGAGACAATAGAATCAGTGAACCATGCCGTAGAACTACTAGGTAAGGGGGCATCAAAGATAGAGGAGAAAGCACTCCTAGCATACTATTCGGCGGAAGTAAAACCAGTAGCCGGGGAGTCCCGTGTAAGCGTATACGAGGCCAGAACACCCGACGAAGCATTCAACAAATCATATGAGTACATACAAGAACTATTGGGGATGAAGTAAGGTTGAAGAGCATCTTATTAGTAGATATAGTTTTTTCATGGGGCCACATGATTAGGCCACCATATCAAAGCGGGGGAGGACAAGCCCTGCCATACCCTCCCCCAACAACCATGATAGGAGCCTTGGCAGCCCCGTATCTAAGACTGAGAGAGCCAGTGGAGATTATTTACCATAATAAGGAAGCGTACAGTCCAGCAGTCAAGTTACTAGATATTGTGAGCTACGCCGTTATGGGCTATCCTAAACCATGCGTTACCGAGATAATTGATATTAACAAATACTACTCCTACGCTTATCTTAGGGCCAAATACAAAATGGATGAAAGATTCTGGTCAGCCGCCATAGGCACGGGTAAAATATACTCACCATCAAACGCTGTAATCGCATACATAGTCGAGCAGGAATACGGAGAAGAACTAGCCAAGGCAGCATGGGGGATCACGAGGATCGGTAGCAAGGAAGGACTGGTATCAGTAAGAAACGTAAAACTAGTAAAAAAACCAGCAGTAATCGAAGAACAAAAAGCCATCAGTACAATTTTCCCAACACCCCTAGACATAGTAGAGCCTAGGGAAAACTGCAGGATCATCTATTTCTGGAAAATTATGAGGGAAGCATATACTTCGTACATGCCGAAGGAATACGAAGAATATCTCGACAAATACGTTGTCCCAGAATTCACTAGTAGAGTCTACGGTGGATCTATGAAGGTAAAGCCGCTAGAAAACGCCGTAGTCGTCGAAACACCATATTCTCCACTCATACTTCCCAAGGAAAAACTAGGTATAAGGTGATACGATATATGAGTGGTCATCTATGCATAGAACTATACCCGCCCGGCACACTCGGCAGGATCTTCATAGACTTATCACTCAACTATATGGATAAATCCCTTTACGAACTAAGAGATAATACTATATGTATAAATGATCCAGTCTTGTTTGCCCAGGAAATAGAGGGAATACTTCAGCAGTTTTATGTTAGGAGAGTAAAATGCTTCTACTTCACAGGCAATGATAATACTAGTGTAGGAAAGGTTCTTGGATCATTCTATAGTAAAGATGACCCTACAACAATTATAAGATTTGTCATAGAGTCACTCAAAAACGGTGGGTATAATAATTTAGCCAAGAAACTAACAGCACCAGCTCTAGCTAGGATAGAGTTTTTCGAGTATTCAAAACCGGGATATATAGCTAGGATTTCCGATAAACACAAGGATCATCCCTATAAGCATATGAATGTCATGTCACTTGCTCTAGCAGTCTTAGGAGGATACATCGGCTACGTTACTCAAAGTGGAAAAGGATTTATGGTCTATCTTATCCCACTACGATACATCGAATCAGTATTGTTAAAGGAAATTAAGAAGAAAATAGCGGATTACTATAACTCCCCACCCAATATTCTTGCCTACATAGTGGCAAACTATATGGCAGAGCTCGGAGTAATCAGCGGATCACCGCTGGGTTTCTTAATTACAATAGATAAGTCGGGAAAAAGACCTACACTCGTTCGTAGCGAACTATTGGCTAGTGAAGGATTAGAGAACATCATATCAAACCTATCCAAAACTTCGAGAGAAATTATTAACGCAATACTTGATCTACTGAGAATATATTATGATGAGTTGCCTAGGGCAAGGAAATCAGCTACATTCCAAACAGTTGCAGAATTTGTAGCCCCACTCATAACCATAGTGTCGGATATTTATAGGGCGTCAAGAGGATCTGGGGAGGCACTATATGACTGTATAAGGACTATAGTCCTTGTCAGGGACAGTATTATCAACTCATTAGAGAAAGGCGGTAAGAATACTCCTTGGAGAAGACTATACTTCATGCTGAAAGACAGAGTCGATCATCCGCTGGGAGCGCTCAGTATTCTCATAAGAGATCTATCGAATATAATTAAGCTGGAGGAATGGAGGGGTATATACCAGTTTTGAGGATACTTAATGATTTTCTCATTGAGACATATGAGAAACACTATAGTAGGGTGAATAAGCCACTTATAACAATATATGAAGCGCCAACCGGGTATGGTAAATCATCGGTATTCCCATTTATAGCGTATAAAATACGCAGATCAGGAGTATTCTACGGGTACATACACGTATTACCCATGAGAAGCATAATCAGAAGCCTATACACAGATCTTTTGGAAGGACATAAATATCCATTTAACATGATTGAAGACGTGAAAAACAATGTAGGGTATCAAGCAAGCGGTATGACTCTATCAGGAAAGGACCCATTCTACACAAAACTATATAATATAACAACGATCGATAGCTTCATGCTAAACATGTTAAAGCTATCTATCGGCGAGCCCAACACTTACTACAAGCACTATGAAGCAAGCAGGTCAATGATATTTACCTCAATGATAATACTTGATGAAGCCCACTTATACGGAGGCGATCCAGGGGCGCCAGAAGAGAAACTATATACTAGTTTCACATCTTTAGTCGGTGTCCTCCCCTATCTAAACACGCCCATGTCAATAATCTCCGCGACAATCCCCATAAGCCTGGGAAACGCCATCTATAGGAGAATACTGGCTTATACTAGGTCGAAAAACGGCGTGGCGCTGTGGATAAAGTATGGGGATAAGATCAGAGTAAACGGGAAAGTCATTGGTGAAGCGGTAGATAGGGAATTCGATCAAAGAGTGGAGTCCACTCGATGGAAAACAGAGATCCTATCAATAAGGTTCAATAAGCTCGCAAAAGAAATAAATGACAAAGCCGAGACAGGGAGGAAAATACTAGTTATAACCAATAAGCCCGTCAGAGCTGTGAATATTTACGAGCACTTAGCATCGATGGATCTGGATCCTGTTCTGGTTCATGGAAGACTGAAGTACTCGGAAAGAGAATCTATGGAGAAAAGAATACGTGAGGCAAATGTAGTTGTTGCTACCCAGGTAGTAGAGGCCGGAATAGACGTAAGCTTCGACACTATCTACACTGATCCTGCTCCTCCCACAAGCCTTATTCAAAGAATCGGGAGAATAAACAGGGAACTAAGAGACGACATAACCGGCCAAGTAT
>JALWQP010000102.1 GCA_027083045.1 Desulfurococcales archaeon | reverse complement strand
GTGTATTTCAAGCCCTACTTTGAGGCCTAGGGCCTTGTAATCGATCATATTATCCACCTCGGGTATAGATTAACGGTTAGACGCGGGTTGATCTCTCCCTCGAAGTTCTTCAGCATGAGCTCCCTTACCTTCTCCAAATCAGTTGTATGAGAACCGAGGATCCATGATAGTTTTACGTAGGCTGTTTCTGGCAGCATGTCACTACCCGGTATGACTCCTGCTTCTATGAGTCTACGCCCTGTACTATACACGTACAGGTCTATTCTGCCGAAGAGACACTGGCTGGTTATGACTACAGGTATTTCTTCCTTTCGCGCTTTTTCGAGCACAGGAATGAGCCTGTTAGCTATATGGCCTAGTCCTGTACCTTCCACTACTATGCCGTGGTAGCCATCATCGATAAGGTGTTCAAGTATGTCTGGATGCATACCCGGATAGAACTTTATTAGGGCCACCTTGTCATCAAACTTGTTCATTAGCAGGGGTTCTTCGTCTTTGTTCCTTCGATGTAACACTCTTCCAATGATCTCAATTTTCTTTTCGTCCGGAAAGACCCTCGCTATAGGTAGATCATTTATCGATTGGAAAGCATCTCTTCTGCTTGTATGCATCTTCCTGACTTTTACACCTCTGTGCACGAGTGCGTATGTATCCCCTGTTTCACCATGCATTACGACTACTGATTCCGCTATGTCAGCCTGGGCTGCCACCAGGAAAGCTGATTTAAGATTAAATGCTGAATCGGTGCTGGGTCTATCGCTACTTCTCTGGGCGCCTACAAAGACTATTGGGCCTGGTTTTCTTCTTATAGCAAATGCGATTGCAGCGGCTGTGTATCCCATGGTGTCGGTGCCATGAGCGATCACTACTCCAGCTTTTCCTTTCTTGAACTCTTCATATGCTTTCTCAGCTATAAGGGCCCAGTGGCTAGGGGTTAGGTCTTCAGAGAACACGTTTAGTATGACCTTGGCATCGATATATGCTGTCTCGCCTATTTCTGGCACCCATTCAAGTAGTTCTTCAACACTCAATGCAGGTTTCACGGCACCTGTTTCGTAGTCGACCTTCGAAACAATTGTGCCACCTGTACTAAGAAAGGCTACGTGGGGCAGGTTAGATCGTTGAACTATCTTGGGCTTTGTAGATACGCGTTGTTTCTTCTTTGCAACAAGTTCTATCTTTGTGGTTTCATCTATTCTAACACCAACATTGTAGCCGTTGTCTAGCTTGATCACTATGATTGGTCTATAGCCGTAGAGTTTTTCACGTGGCATTAATACTCCTTCAAATATTCTGTCGCCACGAACTATCTTTACCCGATCACCTACACTGAGGCCCATATTTTTAAGGATACTGGCTATTCTGCCCTTATAGCCCAAATAAGCTTCATCTACACTATTCAATACGCTACACCTGGTGTAAATGAGTATGGAGGCATAGTATTAAGAATAATTCTGATCACATCAGAACTAGTTAACCGTACTGCAAGAAGAATATTTCATGCGCTGCGACGCCAAATCAAGAAAATTCCAAAAACGGCCAGAGAAATTCCTAAACCTATTCCAGATAAACTAGTAGTTTTTATGTTTACCTTCTCCTCCTTCTACCGCGCACTACTTGCTGCGGCGCTAGGATCACTCTACGTACATACTCCCATCTATTCCTCATCCTAGGTGGTCTGTTCTTTTTAGGCTTAGGCGGTATCTTCGGTGTCTGGCTCCTTACCTTTCCAGCCTTTGTAAGCGATCCGTGGCTCGGCATGTTTATTCATCCTCCTGCTTTGGCTATTCTGGATTAATACCATATAAATCTTTATCTCTAAATAGGCGGTGGGTTATTAATGTGCTAGAATACATTATAACTGGGTTTAAATAACCAGTAAAACCTACTGATCAATATAGGTCTGGTGATTGTGATGAAGAAGGCATATCTAGCTGAATCGGTGGTAGGCGTATTTGCATTTGATGAGAACGGAGAGATCGTAGCAAAGTCTCTTGCACCAAAGAATCTCGACGATAACGTGGAGTATCTTCTCAGGCTCGAGGAGGGGGCCGAGACTCCTCAGCTAAGAGAAGTATTAGAGCAGCTGAAGGAGAAGGGATATACCCATATCGTCGTGGAGACCGCCGAGATCGGTAAGCATGTGTCAAAAGCGGGGCTAGAGCCCGAAGTACAGGTTGCTCATAAGGGCGCAACTATTCTACGAGAGAACCTGGCAAAATATGGTATCGAGAATGGTTTCGCCGAGGATGAAGAGAGCTTCTTCTCAACACTACATGGAATACTCATTGAGGCTACTAGGAGGAAACTAAGGCGTGCAGCACAGAAGCGTGACATGTTAGCTGTTCAGGCCATAAGGACTATTGATGATATAGATAAGACTATAAACCTGTACGTCGCAAGGCTTAGGGAATGGTATAGCCTCCACTTCCCCGAGCTCGATGAGCTGGTCAGAGAACATCTCGACTACGCGAAGATAGTCTATGAGCTAGGACATCGTATGAACATAACAAAAGAGAACCTAATAAAGCTAGGGTTCAGCGAACAGAAAGCCGAGAAGATCGCTGAAGCGGCTAAGAAGAGCATGGGCGCAGACCTAAGCGACTTCGACATAGAGTACATTAAGACACTAGCGGGCATCATACTAGAGCTTTACAAGCTACGTGAGACCCTCGAGGGATACATAGAGGCCATAATGAAGGAGGTTGCACCAAACATAACGGCACTCGTAGGACCTAAGCTAGGTGCGAGGCTCCTAAGCCTAGCCGGCGGCCTCGAAAACCTGGCGAAAATGCCTGCCAGCACAATCCAGGTATTAGGAGCAGAAAAAGCATTGTTCAGAGCACTGAGAACAGGTGGTAAACCACCCAAGCACGGCGTGATATTCCAGTACCCGGCAATACATAGAAGCCCGAGATGGCAGCGCGGTAAGATCGCGAGAGCCCTCGCGGCAAAACTCGCCATCGCAGCCAAGGTCGACTTCTTCACGGGTAGGTTCATCGGAGATAAGCTGAAGGAAGAACTCGAGAAGAGAATTGAGGAGATCAAGAAGCTCTACGCGAAACCGCCGGCCAGAAAGAAAGAAGAGAAACCCTCTAGGCCTAGACCCCCCAGGAAGAGGGGCAAAGGTAGGAGGAGAAGAGGAAGAAGGAGAAGATAAGGAGGTGATAATGTATGTCCCAGGTCGTTTCGGTTAGGCCTCATGACAAGTATTATGGCGTATACATAGTCGAGCTAGAGGATGGGAGTGTAAAGCTTGCAACAAAGAACCTTGTACCGGGCCATCGAGTTTATGGAGAACGATTATTCAGGTACAACGGTGTAGAATATCGTGAATGGAACACCTACAGAAGCAAATTGGCGGGCGCACTTGCAAATGGCCTAGCAGAGCAGCCGATACGAGAGGGCCACAAAATCCTGTATCTAGGAGTAGCCACAGGAACGACGGCTAGCCACGTATCCGACATAGTAGGGCCAAAAGGCAGAATATATAGCGTCGAGTTCGCGCCAAGGGTCATGAGAGAATTCGTCCTAGTAGCTGATACAAGGAAAAACCTCTACCCCATACTGGGCGATGCACGTAAGCCGCAGAACTACAGGCACTTAGTAGAGATGGTTGACGGAATATACGCTGATGTCGCACAGCCTGACCAAGCAACAATCGTTGCTGACAATGCTGACTTCTTCCTAAAGGATGGAGGTTACATACTATTGGCCATTAAAGCTAGGAGCATAGATGTGACTAAGGAGCCCAGCGAAGTATACAAGAGAGAGATCAATACGCTAAAAGAGCGTGGATTCGAAATCATTGATGTTGTACACCTAGAACCATATGATAGAGACCACGCAATGGTCTATGCAAGATATAAGAGGAAATAATAATCATACAATAACAGAATAAGATATTTACCCGAATTTCAAGGTGTTTTTTATGCAGGATAAAAAATTAATTGAAGAAATCGTCGAAAACATCGTCAAAACCCTTAGAAAAGCCGGATTTAGAGTAGAGATACTAACTTATCCTCAGAACCAAAGATCAATTGACATCACCGGAGCACGGGATGATCTGCGAATAGTCATTAAGACAGTCATCGATGCACGCAACGTTTCAAATGTAGAGGTTAAAGACCTCGAAAGAGCACAACATGCTTACAAGACATCATCACTAATTGTCGCAGAAAAACATGGGAAAAACGAGCTCGAACCCGATGTTATCTACAAGAGAATGAATGTCAACGTGATAAGATGCGATACTCTCGAGCAAGTACTCCTTAAGGATGAGAAACTATATGTCTACAGGTCACACGGCGTGTACAGTGTCAGAATAAGCCCCGAGAAATTCAGGAAGAGAAGAATAAAGACAGGCGATAGTCTCGGGGAAGCCGCAGAACTCGCAGGGGGTACAAGAGAAGCAGTTT
>JALWQP010000101.1 GCA_027083045.1 Desulfurococcales archaeon | reverse complement strand
CCTCTCAGCCACAATCCCATACATATCATTCCCGAAGCACGTAACTGGCGGGACGGCGCATACGCGTGAGGTACTGGAGGGTGCTAGGCTAGCCCTATACACTTTCATAGCTGGATCACTTGTTTTCGCGGGCCTAAATCTTTTCTTCGGAAGCTACGCATTAAGGCTGAGACAGATAGCGGGCTCATCAAGCTTCTTCGGAATAGTATACACATTGTTTCCCGCAATAATAGGTGCGGTAGCCCGGCCCCTCGTGGGGATATTATCGGACAAGATAAGGCCTGTCTATGTAGCATTACTGGGAACAATCATCGAGGCAACCTTGATGGTACTACTGTACTTTGCCTGGGGATGGACGGCTATACTGATCTGGCTCGTCCCCGCATTCCCCTTCCTAGACCAGGGATACACAATGCTGTTATCAAGAAGGCTACCGGGAAGACTACAGGCACTGGCAGCCGGGATAAGGCTCACCATGTCGAGTCTTGGCGGAGCAATAGTTCTAGTAATATCCTTCACACCAGTCGTTAAATCCCTCCTAACCATAACAATGGTCAGCGAAGCCCTGATCATTTTATCGTGTATAATGCTCGGCTTAAGCATATATACAAGGAAATCATATATGTAAGAGGGTAGAGTAGCGCTATGAAAATATGTAAAAACAAATTAGTAGCATCAGCGATAATCATCGTTATCATCGCGGTAGCCATATGGTCGAGTCTATGGTATTCAGAACAAACACCAATTAATCCTCCAAACAACACTGCAACATCCCAACAAATCCTACCCCATAACCATCCGGAGGCAGGAGCGTCAAAGACACTGCGGATCCCCCCGCCCCGCTCGACGTTGCAGCGTATCCTCTTCATAATAAGGGCTGACAAACGACTGGGTAAAGCAGCCGTCCTCGACGCCGCCCCATGGAATAATGTCCCGCCATCGCCTTACCCAAGCCTTCCATTCTCAGAGTATCTACCATTACCAAACAATACCGCTTATCTGCGTAGCTTCGCGGAGGCACTAGTCAAAGGCAAACTCATAGATTACCGAGAATACATGTTACCAGAGGGCGTAGCATTAATTATTGTTGAGACGAAGTATAGGGGCGAAGACTACTCGGTGGTATACTCGTTCATAGAAAACATAACGGAGTGGGCTTCAAAGCTCGCCCAATACTCTGTCATAACATTATCCCTCGGCACCACATGCGAAGACGCGCTATCAAGGCTTCTCAGAAGCAACCTCACAGAGAGCCGGGACATAATATGGAGGATACCATTTCCATGGAACGGCTCAGCACAAAATACTGCGATAAATGCTCTGGCCCTCGTGGAAATGCCCGTATTCGGCCGTGATTGGCCGTTGAGCCTGAGGCTCCTCGAGGAGAAGATGGCGTGGACATTTATAGCTTCCCCGGCAATATTCTACGCATTGAATCAGACTCTCCCCACACGCATAAGTCCTGGCCAGATATATGTTGATGTACTGCCCCGAGTAGTTAAAGCAATAGTACTGCCCGGCGTAACATATTATCCCATCACAAAGTATTATGAGACCCCGGTCATGATCAGGTTGACAGGTAGAGGAGTATGTAAAGACTATGCATATGCAACAGCTTTCCTCGCGGACTCACTAGGGTTGATGACGGTAGACATGTTCGGTGTAGACCCGAGGACGGGCGTAAACCATTCCTTATCGGGGATAATCATACCTTCAAGCATGGGGATCGGGAAGGGCGTCCAAATAATACCCGATATTGCTGGTGATAACGCCAAGGAATATTTATTCCCACTCGTCGACACAGCTAAAGTACCGTTAAATCTCCTCGTTAAAGCAGGCTTCACCAAGCACATGATAATCGACCCGGGAATACCCATCCTAGGAATGGACCCATATAGGGAGGGTATCGATTACTACTGGTATATCCAGTACCTTGAAGGCCTAGATAAAGACTATAGAAGCATGCCTCGACCCTTCAAGCCGCCGTGGGCGGACAAGATAGATAAACAGATGCTAGTACTTGCACATCTGTACACCGGTATAACGACCAATTATACAGGGCTAGCTACCGAGCTGGTCGAAAGAGGCGAAATAACAAGTAAGACCTTTTCATGGTTTTATATCGGGCCCGTCAGTTTACATGACGCTTTCAATTTATCGTTATCAGAAGCGCCATTAGACATTACATCCTATGCCCCAAAGAAATGGGTCGAGGTATTCACAGAATTTTTCACCGAAAGAATAATTACCCCATTTATTATGACGATTAGTCCCCTATATGTAGGTGAATCCACAGCTGGCATACCGGAGTGGTATTGGAACTTAATATATAGGCTTTGGAGCATAGGGTCAGCAATCACTCCATCTAACAACAATGGAAACAAGCCTACAAAGTTATTATACATGACAGCCTACCCGATCTTTCAGCACAAGAATAATACATATATATTCCTCTTATTCCGCGGAGAGAAAATAGTCAATGGTACAAGGTATCTCGTCTCAATAATGCCTACGGCCAGAAAAGGATTAGTAGGGGTAATCGTTGCTATAGGGTCGCATATATATGAGTTCCTCTACAAAGTTACCCCAAGCGATTGGCCAGTACTACGCATAGATAAGAGCTTTGACGGTTATGGCGGATTAGTTGTTCGGATAAACCGTACCTTTGAGTATAGGGTGCACATTAAGATTAATAAGACTGGCGACAAATTGGTTGTGAGATCTAAATACTCTGGTGAATTCCTTGATTTCACATACTACATTAGTATTGAGGATAATATGTTTTATATGAAAGTCAATATTGTAGGGGGCCTTCCACCGATCCTAGCTACAGAGATAATAGTACATTACAAGGGAGACATGGGGTACGAGGAACTAAAACCTTATGTATATACGCATGGAACAACTGGTGGCATAGTGGATATGGGTGAGCACTTATCATTAATAGGTACCCTTAGTGATATTGACTACATAGTGGTCTATGTCCAGGCGATGGCGGGTTATGTGACTATATATTTCGATCTCTCTTCTTGAGGTAGCGTTTTATACTGTCTGGTGTGGGTAGCATAGGGGTTTTACGCATGTATTCCCTGTACTTATTACCCCAGTATTCGATCAGCTCTTTCTCCTCTATTTTCATGAAGATTATCCAGAAAGGTAGCGTGGCAAGCCAGCAAACTAGTCCTGGCAAACTCCCAAAGATTAATGGTATGCTCAGCTGGTTAGTGATAGTCCAGAAGTAGAATGGATGCCTGCATAGGCTGTAGGGACCCCAAGTGAGCAGTTCTGGGAAGTCGGAGGGCTTATCGTGTCTCTCAGGAAATAATCCATGCAGGCGCATCATTTGACCGATAGAATAGAGAAAAAGAAGCCCACCAATAATTACAAGTAGTGGTTGGAGAAACACTAGTCTTGGACCATAAAAAGATAATAGCACAACTACAAGATATGATAGGATAAACAATGGTCTCCTCATTCTGGTACTCTCCATGAATTTATCACCATAGGTGGAGACCAGCTTTTTTCGATGCTTTCCTCATGAACCATCTATAGATCAGCGGGGCTTTTGGCCTGGTGCCCATTATCCTTTCGAGAACATCTTTTTCCAGCTGGTCTTCACTCTTAAGGGCTTCGACGAACAAGTTATTGGTGTCTTTTCCCTCAATGAATAGCTTCCATGCTTTTTCCAGCACTTTTTCCTCAATACTGTATAGTCTCTGCCTATACTCGTCAAGCATGTTATAACCTAGTGTAAGTACGCGTCTGATCCGTTCTTTCCTCCACCAATAGCTTTTCCCACTATATTTGTTCGTAGTTGGGCCCGAAGGTATGATATTTGCTGTCATCGGGGCTGTCAATGGCTTAAATATTGATAGACAAGGATTAGAGGAGAGTGTGAGTAGCACCAATTGCCGCTCGCGACCTAGAACGGCTATCATCGATGACGCTGTATGACTCGGCCTGGTCAGGCCTCCATAATGCATGCAGATGTCCTTATTCGATCCCTTCCACGGCCTATAGGGTTCATTCTCATGTAGTCTGAGGAGCCCGGTTAGATGACTAAGATGAATCCTAGGAATATGACTCCCCACATAATCCATTGTTGTTCTTCTTCTTTCCCTTCCATGGGCGAGCCATGTGTATATCTTGTCGGAATAACAACGGGCGAAATTAAAACTTGACCTACTACACCCATATTCTTTAACGCCGTGAACTACCAGATTATCGCTGGCTAGGTCCCAGTCATCATCTATGGTCAGAGCATTAGATACCGTGTAGAATCCTTCTAGTTTTTTGGCGGCCCAGTATTTACCAGCTGTTTCGAGAATCCACGCCTGATTGGGATCCACTATGAGGAAACTATTATGATACTTGAATTTCTTCTCGTAAGAATAGTTGCCGCCCTGACCAGGATCCTCTATCAGGCTTATTATGAAATCAAGTGCTTCGCGTGCATCCCGACATCTCTCGAGTGCTAGACGGAGAATATCCATTCCTAATAGCCCTTCTTCGCTATAGGGC
>JALWQP010000100.1 GCA_027083045.1 Desulfurococcales archaeon | reverse complement strand
GTTTTGAGTGATTCAACTACTTTCTCTGCTAGTTCCCTGCCTGCGAGTCTTGATATGACTGCAGCGACCTCTACTATTACTGGATCGGGGATAAGAACGACAGTATTACTTAATCTGAGTGTCTTCACAAGGGTTCTCGCCTTATGATGGGTTTCCAGTTCTCTTCTATAGAGTTCCTCGGATAGCCAACGACCTGGCTTCAGAATGCTTTTGACTATAACACTCGAGTCTAATACCACTTCTTCCAACGCTCGCGGGCCTCTCTAAGAGCCTTATCGATGTCCCCGCTAGCCTCTATGCTTATCTTATCCACCAGCTCCGGGAACTCCTCAGGTAGGACTAGGATCCTAACTTCCTCGCCTTCCTCGAGCCTTAGAGGCTCGAGAGGCTTTAATACTCCTTCCTCATACCTGGCTCTTATCACTTTAGACAACATTTATCCCCAATAGTATAATGTTGTCCGGAGGGCTCTAAGCCTTTTTACTCCTAAGCGTTACGATATCACCTATACTGATAATCGCAATGAATTATCATGCTGGAGTGCATGTCGTATTTCGCCATGAATTTGTGCAACATTGGTTTATTTTGCACGGCCTCCCGGAGCCCGTGGTTCCGGGTTCGGAATCCCGGCGGGCCCACCCTTTTATTATTCGATGAATTGTTTTTGTTTTATGATAGGGAGGCGTTGTGTTTGGGGGGAAGTTAAGAGGCCGGGAGGATGTAATGTGATTTGGTATGGATTATGCCTTGTGTTAACCCCCGTCTCTCTAGGAAGGCTGTGAAGAAATTGTTCGATTCTGGGAGGGCGAGCATATCTAAGGGCTTGGAGGACGTGCTCAGCCAGTATTATGAGAGGATTAAGGAGGACATGCTAGAGGAGTTTCTAAGGGAGAGGAGGTAGCCCGTGGGATCGAACCTGGTTGTCGACGTATCAGTCTTAATATATTCTTCTCTTCCATAAATTATTCCTTAAAAGAAGTTATATGATTACCTTGATTATATATGGTTGTATATGGTGGGTAGCTCATAGTTTAACTATGAAATCATATTGGTTCAGACTCCTGTAATAAGACATAGTTATAGACTAGTGGCGCAAATGTTGGCCGTAGATCTCTATGTATTCATGCTCTATGACTATGAGTAGCCCGGGCTTAGGCTCTAGCTGATTGGCTATTGAGGCTATTCTCTCAGCTAGTCTTGGTATCTCGTTTTTGGAGGGCTGGTAGGAAATGTAGATTACTCCGTTCCTCGCTAGAGATAAAAGGCTTGGTGCTGTAAAGTCGGTGTCTCTCGTTAATATTGTCATCTCAAGCTTGTTTGCTGTATTAACTAGTTCCTTATCACTAATACCTCGGGTGCCTAGATCTTGTAGACGGGCAACATCTACACTTTTCTGCCTCAAGAAGGTTACCAGCTTTTAGGTATGTTTTCATCAGCTAGAAGCCTCAGCAACCACTATAACCCTCTTCAGCGCCTTAGATGCAAACCTCAATGCTTCATATACAGCTTCCAACGGTATATCAAACTCCTCAGCAACCTCCTCGGGTTTCCAACCAGCAGCAAGCATATCTAGAATATCATCAACAGATACCCTCGTACTCTTCACAGTAGGCCTACCACCACGCCTACCAGGCACTATTTCAAGCCATTTATAACCAGGCAAGAGAACCATACCAGCCACCGCTAAGCAATACTATCAAGGAAGCTTCTTTATATTCTCAGCCCGAAGACTAGGAATCTAATCCCCGTTTCTATCTCAACATCATCTCCTACGGATCAATTTCCAGAACCCTACATCTTCCATCTCATTAGCAGTCCTAAAATACTTAGACAGCCCTATTAACCATAAACAAACTCTCGTAAGAATCTTCCTTGTCCACAGTCTTTTAGATCTTCGTAGGTAAATGGCTCACAAACAAGTCTAAACTAGACAGTTTGCCAAGAACTACTCTCGCTCTTTCATGTCTCTCACGCTTTCCAGGGTAGAAGAGATAGTAATCTACAAACACACTAGTGTCAACCACAGCAACTTGAGAGTCTTCCTAGACAATCATCTCCTCTCCTTCAAAAACTCTTCAACAATGTCCTGGTTAACTTTAAACCGGTATTTACCAGCCTTTTCCTTAAAGCCTTTAAAACTCCTTCTGGCAATAATAATTTCTATCTCCTCCCCCTCTCTAAGCTCAATATTATCGAGAAGCCGTAACAAGCCCTTCTCATACCTGACTCTAATAGCTCTGAGCAATCTCCACACCACTATTGAAAATAGTTGTCTAATCAAATCGGCTTTTCCTCAAGGAAGTTACCGGGGTAATCATAATGCATGCCGCCCTAAGTGATAATTGGTTTTGCATAGTGTTTCCCGGTAATATTTTCCTCTGGGAACCCAGCTTATATGCCCTCAGCCCGGATCCTGTTATCCCGGGTTTCTAAACAAGTAGTTTCTCGATGATGCGGCGGCTCCATTCCCGGCATCTTCTTAGGGCTTCTTTGTCTGGTCTTCTTATCCAGCCGCTGAAAGCGGTGGACCCTATTATTTCGCCCCTGACATGCTTTATGACTTGGCCTAAGTACCACCCGACGATCCTATCCCTTATCGGTGAGGATATCTTCCTGCTTGCCATGAAGCACGTGATGTACACGGCGACTCTCCGGCCCTCCAACCCATTATTCCCGTCTATGAACCCGGTGACCGTTTTCATGGGGCGCTCAAAGTATATCGGTGTCCCAAGCACTACTAGGCCGCAATCCCCAAGATCGGGCTGCTCCCTCGACACCCTGTATACGCCTACATCAAGGCCTGCACTCCTCATCTCGGAGCCAATGCACTCGGCAATAGCGGCCGTAGCGCCCCCTTCATGCATCGAATCATAGACTATGCAAACCCTCAAGTACAGGCGACACCTCGCACATAATAAGTAGTTGCTACGTGTTAATGTCTGTTCCCCGAGAAACTTAGTCGCGACGGATCCCCGGACCAGTAGCTGGTCTTCGAACCACTGTGGAATCCGTTTTTCAGCCGCCCCGCCACGGTGTGGGTGTCCACCAGTATTTATGGGGCTGAAAAACACTGTATCGCGGGATGATCGGTGCGGGTACGGCGTGGTGCCTAGTCGATAGCTTTATCGGTTCTTGTATATGAGTTGTATACGGTGGTTTGATTGAGTGTCGTTATTAGTGTTCGCGTGCCGAGATGGGTTAAGGAGAAGCTCGAAGAGCACGGGGTGAATATTGCGGAGCTTATCAGGGAGAAGCTTATCGAGGAAGCAAGGCGCCTAGAGGATAGATGGTTCGATAAGGAGCTCGAGGAAATCGGTAGTATATTGGCCGAGAGGATCGATCCATACGAGTTCGCGGAGATCATAGACGAGGAGCGCAGGTCTAGGTGAAGAGCAAGGTGTACGTTGTCGATGCCGGCGTCTACGTTCCATTAATAATGATTCTAATGAGCAAACTGAGGAAGATTATGCTGAGACACAGGTTCCACATACTGGATCTGACATTATATGAGGTATGTAATGCCTTTTGGAAAGAATGTATTAAACACCACAGGATTGATGAGGAAATAGCTTCCTGTTCATGCATGCTTGCTTCAAAGCTTGCACAATACACCAGGGTACATAGACTAGCTGATCTAGGACTTGACGACGTAATGGATATAGCGCTGTCAAACAACATCACGGTCTATGATGCATCTTACATAGCATTAGCTAAGCAGCTAAAGATACCTATAACCAGTAATGATAAAGACACACTATACAATGCACCAAAATACGATATCCAGGTATACAGCCTAGGCCAGTTCCTCAAAATAATAGCGTAAAACACCCCATGACATCGGAACCCCTTCACCTCCCCACAGCCTCAAAGCCTTCAATGGCTTGAGAACAGCTTTTCGTATCTCACTCTTATGACCTTGGGAAAATTCCTAGTCCCCGTCTATACACTTCATTCATCAATGACAATTGGTCTTTTCTTAAAAATGACCAGTGTAGAACATGCTTCGACCACGAGAGAACGTATGGGTTTAAAACCCGGTGCTCCGACTTAACAAGCTCATCACATATACTGTTTCTCTTCATGCCGGCATGTTTAGATTTAACCAATTATGCTGGATTGGTTCCTGCTATACTGAGGTTTTTGCCAATAGTTTCTCTATTACTAAGAGAACCGAATTGCTCGTACCAGTACTAGCCCGATATAAGTCCAAGTTTTCGGATGATTGATGCAACATCTGTAAGTTGTTCATAGACATGCTCGACCTCGTCTACATCCCAGAGAACGAGTTTTCTGAGGAAATCTTCTGGTAATCCCTCGACCTCGCGTCTTATTTTTTCTAATTCCTTAGCGTTTGATACGGCAATTACTTTTTGAACTGTAGGACTTCTTGATGCCTTTTGAAGATTTAATATTAAACTCTTGATCGATCCTTTCTTGTGTATTTCAAACACATATTCAATTGCTCCCAGGTTGCCTATTTTTGCCCGCCAAACAACATCGACTCTTGAGCCTGGAGCAATTAATACTTCTGTATCTGTAT
>JALWQP010000099.1:2128-4543 GCA_027083045.1 Desulfurococcales archaeon | reverse complement strand
GAGGCACCTTACGGGGCAGAAACTGTCATCGGGCATCACAGCCCTGATGGCGCATGCTCATATTAACTTATCCGCACAGCACATAAAAGTTTAAAGTCTCCATAGTTACCAAAAACCTTCAGGTACTCAAACGAGCTAATAGTCCAGCTCGCCCTATACAATGTTCGTGGCTGGCAGGGTCAGTAGTATTAGGGCGACTCATATCATGAGGTTCACGGCTGTGCTCGCATAAGCCCCTTGTGGGAACCCAATATATTATAGGATGGCTAGCATAGGAACAAGCCGTATCATCTTAATCTCGTCCCCACACCCTATGAATGTTGCGCATGGATCATCACGTGGTTATCATGACCACTCTTGCTTTCTTTTCTATACTAGCGAGTAGCTTCGGCAGGTTCCTCCTAGGCACTAGGTACGTCCAGGGAGCTATTCTTTCACCGTCGAGTTTCTTGACTAGCCCGCCGACATGGTAGGTTCTGCCCCTGACCGTCACCCTCTTTCCCTCCAATAATACTCTCAGCCTCTCCCGCTCAAGCTTATCCTTCGGGGGCTTCACCCTGACTATAACTCGCTTATCTAGGCTCAGCACTTGCTGTGCATATACTATTCCCTTGTAGAGCACCGCCTCCCACGCGTATGGGCCTTCCTCCTCTATGGCCCGTGGAATCCTAGAGACTACTTCGGCTTCTCTGAGCGCTCTTACAAGAGCTTCCGGTCTAACCACGACCTTGTTCCTCACCATGTAGATGTGCACAGCGGCGGCCACCCTATAGTCCAGTAGGTGCTTAGCCGTTATGAATAGGGCTAGGTACACCTTCTCACGCTCACTAAACTTCTCCGCCCACACGGGTAGCCGAACAACTATTATACATTCAGGGCTTTGCTCATCAATACACAGGGTCCAACCCCTAAGAGCTGGCACGAGAATGCCGAGGTCAACTCTCATTCGACACCACTCCCCCCTCCTCTACTGGAAAGATTTTCCTGAAGAAGGCCTCAACCCTTCTCCTAACAACCATGTACCTTGAAGGTTCTACCTCACCAGCAATGCTTCTTAGGAGACCGCGTAGTCTCTGAGGATCAATCCTAACACCCATAGCCTTAATAGCACGGACTAGGTGCTCGATAGGCGAGCCGAGAGCCTTAGCAACTAGTACGGCGTGCCCCTCAAGCACCCTCAAGCCTCTAATTATTACTACGTGTTTAAGCAGGGCTCTCGGTACATAGAAATCATGTATAGGATATACTATTTCTATAGGCTTACCCGCTTCTATATAGAAGCCGCCCGACTCTGACCTTCCAACAATAAGACCGAGAGTTAGCATCCTCTCCTCAACTCTGTCATCGAACATCACCATAGGCTCGTCCACGTACAAGTCAACATCCTTTGTCTCATCAATATACGATGGTGGGAGCCAGCCCTGAACTATCAACGCATAAGTACCAATAATTACCGGCCTATAACCTAAGCGTTCAAGCTCCAAGTAAATACTCCTAATAATTCTCTCCAAACCACGCAAGCTTTCACCATATAATGTTTTCTGCCAGCCGCATATAACGATTGTGCCCTTAGCCTTCTTAAAAACTTATAGTCTCATGATACAAGCTAAACCTAAATTCCGTTGTTTGCAGCTAATAGTATGGTGAACCTCCACTTCTATTTCGTCAATGATACATACACCATGATTTGAAGAAATTCGCTCTGCTGTTTTCCATTTCAAGCATATAACATATTGTCGATTTAAGTGACGATCCAAGACTCCATGCCGCTGTACATCTAAAGTAGAGTCTTTGCGTAGTGGTCGTCTAAGCTATTTAGAGAATGAGTGGGGGATTAGCAGGATAATAAACGTGCTAGCTGGCCTTCATCAGAGGAAGGACGGTATCTTAAGGTTCAGCGATATATATGAAAAGTTTGTTAAAGCCAGAATAGTTTCTAATATTAAGCATAGAGGAAACACGAGGAGAATACTAAGACAGCTAATTGAGAAGGGATATTTAGAGCGAGTGGAAATGGGCTAAAACATTAGATTGTAGTTTTCTATATTAAATCATGTCCTTCTATGCTGTGTAGAGCTATTGTGTGTTTTCTGTAGGGAATACTAGTGGAGTAGGGGGATGAGCTCGATGAGCTAGGCAAGGGGGACTATAGGATGAACCGCTCTTCGGCGAGGGGGGTGCGATGAGCCTCTTTGCATCGTCTAGACTGTCTGCTGCGAATATCCCTCCATACTCTCACATGCTCTCTGTACCTTTCCCGCACGCTTTATCAGGCGCCTTATCCAGCCATGATATGATCTCTTCTCTAACACGGTATGCTTGTTCTTCTAGGCGCCAGCGGCTCAGGATCTTCTCTGCGTCCTCACGGCGTAGATGAGCTACACGCTCTGGTCTTAAAATTGTATTTTCTCGTGA
>JALWQP010000099.1:0-2118 GCA_027083045.1 Desulfurococcales archaeon | reverse complement strand
TCGATTATGGGGCCGTAGCATGACACGAGATCTACGTAGGCATAATGGGATTGTCTAGCTAATATGTCACGTCTAATTATCAGGTAGGGGTGTATGAACCATAACGCCTCGCACCTCTGAACAAGAGGAATAATTTGGGACAACATTATACAGTATATGTTCTAGATGAGATTTAACACGGTGTTTTTCGGCGTGGATGACCAGTTATATCATTGGCCAGCTCTCCCTGTAGTACCCGAGTATTGATATCGACTTTTACTTTTAGGAAGCCGTGACCATAATTTTAGGGAAAAATCGGTTTTTCTTTCATGGGGAGGAAAATCATTTTTCAGCGTATTTTCTTATCTGTACCCTATAGATCGCTGCTCCGGCTATGAATATTATGATCGCTGCCAGCACTGATTTAACGAACAATGGTAGTATGCCGGGTAACCCGTACTGGTATACAACGATATCTCTTATACCGTCTATTGCCCAGGTGAACGGGAAGTTCTCCGCGAAGATCCTCATCCATACCGGGAGCCATTCTTTAGGAAACCATATGCCTGCCGTGAAGGTGAACAGCAGTCCCAGGGCGGTTGAGAGGCTCGAAGCCCCCTTACTGGTTCTCGAGGCAAGTGATAATACTAGCCCCATACCTATCGACATAGTGGCGGCTGCAAGCATGAATACTGGTACTAGCCAGTCGACGGGGTTGAATGGGCTCCAGTAGATCCTGGCACCGCCAACGCCTATCCCCACGAGCAACGCTATAAGCGCTGATATCACTAGGACAACTATACCGCCCAGAGTCTTGCCTATTAGGAGCTCTAGGCCGCTTGAGGGGCTCGCCAGTAATCTCTTTAACGTTCCAAGCTCTTTCTCCCTCACAATCATCGCAGAGCCAATCAATAGGCCCGTGTACAGGAACATCATACCTATAGCTCCAAGGGTATACCATCCAATAATAGCTGGCCTAGACCCCACTGATTCGGGTACTACTTCCTCTACCGATGCATTTATGGGGAAGGCGATACCGATCAGATACTGTTTTATCCTGTCTAAAGGCATCGTAGCATTGGCTGTTGGCATGTATTTCGAAATATATGCTAGGCTAACATTGATCTTGATGCTGGACAGCCTATGGGAAACTCCTTGCAGGAATCCCGTGATTATTCCCTCATAGATCTGCTTTGTGGATGGATTATCGGCTCTTATAAGCACGATCAGCCTGCCGGTGCCATACGTAGCGTTCTCGCCGAACCCATTAGGGATAATAAGGCCTGCGTCGAGCCTTCCTTTGAGGAGCAGTTCTTTGAGACGGCCCGGATCATTTATCATCTCGACGTTGAACAAGTGCCTACCGCTGATCACTGTGTTGTTCATGAGGTCTACGAGATAGGTGCCGTTAAAAGGCGCCACGCCGTGATCATTGTTTACCACACCAACGCTTAGAGTAATTATATGCCCGGCTCCAGGCGGCACGAACACGTAGGCCGTCATCAAGATCCATATTATCGGCCAGGCAACTACCCAGAACACCGCCGCCTTATCTCTAAACGTGGTTTTAACGTTGCGTACAATAAAGGCTTTGACCGCACACAAATTCATCCTTCCAGCCTCCTACCCGTTAGTTTGAGGAACACGTCCTCGAGATCGGGCTTCAGCACCCTGCGAACACTTATCCTCAGACCCAACTTGTAGGCGGTGCTCGTGATCTCGGGCAAGAGCTGGTCCGGATCCCTACAATATATCCTCAGCGTCTCCGCACCAGTCTTATTAACTTGCAGCCCAAGGTTTTCCGCCAAGTATGCCTCGAGCTTCTCAGCCATGCCAGCTTCTCTAAGAACCACCTCTATAACGGCCGGCGGCCCATACCTTGATTTCAGCTCCTCCGGCGACCCGGAAACTATTATGCGGCCCCTATCCATGATAGCTACCTCGTCGCTGAGCTTGTCGGCCTCCTCCATGTAATGGGTCGCTAAGATAACAGTTTTACCGATTCTCTTCAGATCCTCTATGAGTCCCCAGACATTCTTCCTAATACCTGGGTCGAGGCCTGTCGTCGGCTCGTCGAGAACTATCAGCTCTGGATCCTGGATGAGAGCCGCTGCAATGCTTCGTCTCTGCCTCAACCCA
>JALWQP010000098.1 GCA_027083045.1 Desulfurococcales archaeon | reverse complement strand
CTATCTTATCTACAAGCTCCGGATCGCTTTTCTTCGCTTCCTCTACAGTTATAAACACAAAGAACTGAAAGTGATGATTCACTTGATCCCATTGCTCTATGTAAAAATACAATGGATTACGTTACAAACAAAAGAACTGAAAGTTGGGATCGAATACCTGGATATAGATCTCTTTCTTTCCTTTCTCATGGATACAAACAGATAGAACTGAAAGCTTGCCTTGCCTTGCTTACTAAGTATCTCGCTTCTGTGCTGATCGAGAGTTATCTACGACTAGATATAAATGAAGAAAACTGAAAGCTTATAATGTTGTGGGGATGGCGTGGTGTACTATTATTCTTTTTCCGTGTGTAGTTATGGATTGTGTCTTGGTGGTGTGATTGGAGGATGAGCATTATTTTGTGGCTGGGTTTTTGTCTGCGGTGTTGTTGCCGTTCATCCTATTGTTGCTCCCAGACGTGAGTATTGGCTTTAGGGTTGGCTGGTTCTGTTTTAGCCGTGGCTACGTGGTTTTGCCGCTGGTTTTTCTCGCGGCCTACTTGCTGTGGAGGCGGGGCAGGAAGTTGCTGTCAATGATGGTGGCGGCTCTGGCGACGGGCTTAACGCTCTACGGGCTCCTACTATACATCCTATGGCTGGCCTTTATCTCGGAGTACTAGGAGTCACCTCAAAGGGCCAGAACTTATTTCTCTAGCCGATAACGTGCGATCATGTCGTGATTAGCGATGCCATAGATATCGATCCATGTTTTTCCTCTTGTGTTTGGCTTTTAAGAACTCCATAGTTATTGGTAGAGCGATAGATTTGTGTGTCGATGTATTATTTTCATGTTTTTATGGGTAGTCCATGGTTCTTCTCAGGTCTCGGAATGGATGGTCATAGTGTATTTGGCTGCTATTCCTGTTTGTTTGTCGTCGAATGTGGCTAGACTGGATCTAGTTTTCCGGGCTAATTGTATTTAGAGTGAATCATATACTGTAATATCCTCTTCTATCGCTAGCTTGAATGCCTCCTTTGCGAACTCCTCGGAGGAGTATATTTTTAGGGACGACCATATCTTCAGAAGATCCTCCATGGCTTCACAGGCTTTCCCCACGTCTAAGTCTCCAATTTTTCTACAGTGCTTCCATATGGCATTCAAAGCCTCTGGAAGCGCTAAGTCAATAGTTGCTAGGGGTTCACCGCTTCCCGCCCACGACCTGACAAGTTCTCGCACCTTATCCGAACCATTTTCTTCAAGGATAAGCTTGACTAGGAAGGAAGCATCTAGTGTTATCAATGATTCTCCCTTTCCTCTCTAATCAGCACTGCAGAGTCGATCATTGTCCTTCTCCTCTTAGCTTTCTCCTCAATGCTATCAAGTAGATCGAGGAACTCAAGGGTTTTAGTGCGGTTCTCGATAAACCTTCTAATCTCACTACTCCAGTTAATGAGGTATTTCTTCATCTTCTCCTTAAGCTCTCTCGAAACCCTAACAGATATAAGGTCAGACAAAACGTATACACCTTGTAAAACTTATTATAGACAAAAACATAATGATTACATCATAAACATATTCTCATCAATACCAGCCTCAAATAGGATCATTTATAAGATACGATGTTTGATGTACTTATTTTTATGGGAACCACATGATATTAGTTCATCTAAAGGAATTATTCCATATTCCTTATAGACCCTGATACAGGAATTATGAGAATACAATGCTAGCAAAGTAGGTCGAACGTATATAAGCCTCCTATAGTGCGATAACATGGCATGGATTAATTATCTTAAAGCTCTACCTTAAGAGCAAGACATACTAGTGCGGGCTTTGCCTATGGATTAACATGGTTCAGGATACTCCTTAATAGGCGACGAGAACTACTCCATATCTTTGATGTTCTAGGATTTCCTATTTGTTGTAGAGATCGCTGTATAGTATGATAATATGATAATAAAATGATAGTTAGAACACGTTGATGACCTGGAAGATCTTTGCTTTCAGGTTCGGTTTAGAGATAGTGTTGCCGCCTTTTCCTTTTTATGTGTCGCATTTTGTATTTCTGTGAATAGTTTTATTATGGTCATATATCTATTGATATATTCTAGCCGGAGATATCTACCTAGGTGTTATGATATGGATGCTGATCAAGACAGGTTCGCGATAGTTGTTGAGGGCTTGGTTAAGCGTTATGGTAGGATCGTGGCTGTTGATGGTGTTAGTTTCCGCGTCGGCTATGGCGAGGTCTTTGGCTTCCTCGGGCCTAATGGTGCGGGTAAGACCACTACGATCCATGTACTAGCCACTCTCCTCCGCCCTGATGGTGGCCGTGTACTGGTCGCTGGCCGTGATGTTGTCCGTGACCCGGTGGGTGTTCGTAGGAGTATAGGCGTCGTCTTCCAGGACCCGAGCCTTGACAGTGAGTTGACCGGTTATGAGAACCTCTACCTCCACGGCAGGATCTATGGCTTGAGAGGCGGCCTGCTGAAGGAGCGTATCGAGGAGATGCTGAGGTTCGTCGAGCTCTGGGAGCACAGGGATAGGCTTGTCAAGTACTATAGTGGTGGTATGAGGCGCCGCCTAGAGATAGCTCGTGCCCTCCTCCACGGGCCCAGGATACTCTTCCTTGATGAGCCCACTCTCGGCCTCGACCCCCAGACCAGAGCCCATATCTGGGACTATATCAGGAAGTTGCGCCGCGAGATGGGTGTCACGGTCTTCCTTACTACTCACTACATGGAGGAGGCCGAGGCCCTCTGCGACCGGATAGCGATAATCGATCACGGAGAGATAATAGCCGAGGGATCCCCCGAGGAGCTGAAGCATATGGCGGGGAACGATATTGTCTACCTCAAGATCAGAGGGGCGAAGCCAGGGATATGCGGTTTCTTCGAGGACCTAGCCATTGAGTGCAGGGAGTTGCCTGGTGGTAGGGTTGCTTTGAAGGTTGAGGACGCGGTGAAGGCACTGCCAAGGATACTCCTCAGGGCCCGGGATAGGGGCTTGGATGTGCTCGAGGCTAGTTATCATAGGCCGAGCCTTAACGATGTCTTTCTCCTGCTGACTGGCCGTGAGATCAGGGAGGAGGGTCCCATGGATATGATCAAGGCCGTGGTCATGAGTAGGAGGTGGAGGCGTTGAGCGAGGCACTGGATGCGCTCATAGTTATGGCTTATCGCCAGCTGAAGCGTTTTAGGCGTGGGAGGGCAAGGGTAGTCTCCAGTATCGTCAACCCGATTATCTGGATAGTGTTCTTTGGGCTTGGATGGAGCAATGTCTTCAACTTCCCAATGGCCAGGATGATATTCGGGGGCCTAGACTACCTGTCGTTCCTCACGCCGGGAGTCGTCGCCATGTCGGTTTTCACGGCATCCTTCATAGGCGGGATAACCGTTATCTGGGACAAGCAGTTCGGCTTCCTCAAAGAAGTACTGGTGGCGCCGGCTCCCCGCTGGGCAACAATACTCGGCAGGATAATAGGTGACTCGGTGATAGCCGTGATTCAGGGACTCATAATATTGGGTCTGAGCTTCCTGGTGGCTCACAGCCTGAACCCGTGGGGGGTACCGGTCTCGATACTTTACATGCTGATACTGAGCCTAGCTTTTACCGGGGTAGGGGTGTCGCTGGCGCTTAGGATCACGAGCATGGAGGCCTTCCAGATGATCATAAGCTTCCTCATGCTACCACTAGTATTCCTCAGCGGAGCATTCTACCCGCTCAAATACATGCCGGACTGGATGAAAATAATAGCCTACGTTAACCCGCTCACCTACACGGTGGACGGGATAAGGTACTGGCTGACAGGAGTGTCGAGTTTCAACCCGTACCTCGACCTAGCGGTATTATCGGGTCTGGCCGCGATAGCCCTGGTAGTGGCCGCCAAGCTGTTCAGCAGAGCTACGCTAGACTAGCCGGGTCAGCACGTAGATATGACGGGGAAGCACAATGCTGTTTTCCCTATCCTTACCCCAACGAGGAACAATAGCTGGGTGGACGGTGTCCACGGATCTACGGGCTAAGCCTTCCCCGTGTTTTCCTTCATTGAAAGATAGAGTGCTGATAGGATCATCGCCATGCCCATTATCTGGATAATTGTCACCTCTTCGTGGAGCAGTATGACAGAGAATATTGTGGCGAACACTGGTTCTAGGAGGAAGATCATCGCTGTTGTTGCGGGGCCCACGTATCTCTGCCCGTAGGCCTGCAGGATGAACGCAGCGTCAGCACATGCGACCGCCAAGTAAGTTATGACGAGCAGTACGCCGGCCGTGATCCTCGGCACACCGTATAGTAGGAGGGCCGGGGCCAGGAATAGCGTGCTAGGCACGAGCTCCGCGTACGTGAATGCTATGGGGTCTCCCGGCCTGTACTTGTCGATCAGTATTATCTGTGCCGCCCACATAATGGCTCCCAGGAGGACGAGGGCGTCGCCCAGCCCGAGCCCTCCCTCGGGGCTGGTTAGGAGGTAGAGTCCAGCGATACTTAGGGCTAGGCTCGATGCGAGCCTCCAGCTATACCTGCGCCGCGCTACTGCTACGTAGATGTGGACGAAGACCACGTTGAGAC
>JALWQP010000097.1:2014-4611 GCA_027083045.1 Desulfurococcales archaeon | reverse complement strand
TAGTGATTGCTACTAAAATACCTGGGGATTATCTTAATCCCGAGGATGTATTCAGGGCAGTAAAGAGATCGCTTAAAAGGCTTCAGACAACTTATATCGATATATTACAGCTACACTGGCCGCCATGCTGGCATAATTTCCCCACTTGCAAATATATGAGAGCGCTTGAACGACTCGTAAAGCTGGGCCTTATAAACCATATTGGTGTCAGTAATTACCCGATAACACTCGTGGATGAAGTAAGAAGTTGTCTCTCAACAATAGATATTGTGAGCATGCAGTACAGATACAATATCATTGAGAGACAAGCCGAAGAAGAACTTATCCCATACGCTGAAGAAAACGATCTTGTGTTCTTGGCATGGAGCCCGCTTGCTAAAGGAGCTGTAACCGGTAAATATACATTAGAAAACCTCCCAGTATTCAACGATGTACGTAGAACTGATCCCATATTCCATCCTGAAAACTTTCGGAAAATAAAACCATTGGTAGACAAACTTATGGAACTTGCGGAAAAATATGGTAGAACACCAGCTCAAATAGCACTTAATTGGATCATCATGTATAGTGACTCTATAATCCCTATACCAGGTGCCAAGAAACCAGAACAGGTCGTGCAAAACGCTGAAAGCGTGGGGTGGCGGATGAATATACATGACTGGCTAGAGCTTGAGAGGCTATCTAGAAATATTAGGATAGTATACTCGGTATATTATTAGAATATTATTAATAAAAATACTGACTGGCCAAACTATGTATTTAATGTATTAGCTCTTTTTTAATAATCAGTAAGGCTGAGACTAGGGCAGGGCTTGGCAGATTACTTGGTATTCCTGCTAACCTAATCGGTTCGACGGTTAGGAGCTCCTTCTTGCTTGGTTCCTGATCTCCCCCATTAATTATAATGCATGATCCTTCCTCGATATCCTCGATTTTCTTCTCGGAACCTCGGTCCGTGATGAAATATCTCTTGCTAATGCCTAGCGTGGTTTCTAGATCCTCGATCTCCGGGACTAGAATAAGGGGTTTACCGAGCCTATAGGATATCCTAAAAGCCTCAGGTACACCGATCTGTGAGGCGGCACCGTAGGGCCTTATAATTATTGGGATCACATCATCGAAAGCATATACTGTCTTGACAAAATCCACGACTCTTTGAACACTTGATGGTGCGTATAATGCTATATAGAGCATTAGATATCACCCTCATCAAATAGCCTGGCAACGTATTCCGCTATTGCTCTTGAAAGGGGAACGGGTACAGCCTCACCTACTTGGTTATATTGTTCGTCTCTCCCTCCATAAAATACGAATTGGTCCGGAAAACCCATTAAACGTGCTTGTTCTCTCACCGTTAGAAGCCTATTCTCATAGGGATGGATGAACCGGGAACACCCAAGGACTGTTGGAGCTGGTTTCGAGGGATCTAGACGTATTAGATTTGGTAACCTGCGTCTTACCCCTTCATAATAGATGAGGGCAGCCCCATGTCTTAGTCTAGATACACGTTTGAGCTTCCTTAGGGGTAAAGGAGGCGGAGGTTCATGGTTTGGGAGAAGCATGCCTGGTTTGGGCATGTTGGAAAGAGCTTCTCCTACTGTTACAAATCTCTTATACTTCTTAGGAACGATCTTAATATTTGATATGAACACTCTAATTCTATGGCTAGGGGTCCCATAATCTTCTGCTCTCAGCACATTGAAGTAGATCTTGTCATATCCTACTCTCCTGAATTCTCTCATTAGCTCGTACTTGAGACCATTATCCATTATTGCCGGAACGTTTTCCATGATAAAGACTCGGGGCTTAAGAATTCCAATTATTCTTATGAAATGTAATGTCAATTGACCCTGTGGGTCTTTGTAAAGCCTATCAATAGGGTCTCTCTGTCTACGAGGATTTGCACCCGTATATGGCTCACAAGGAGGTGAACCAATAACCAGGTCTATTTCTTCGCTCCCCAGAAGCTCATAAAGAATAGAACTACTTATCTTCTTTATATCTTCCATTATCACAAGTGTTTGAGGAAAGTTTGCCGAAAAACTTAGAGCTGCAGGACGGAAATTATCGATTGCTAGCAAACACTTAAATCTGCCTTGCTGATGAAATCCTTCGGAGAACCCTCCTGCTCCAGAAAATAAATCTACATATTTATACACGTTCCTCAAAACTAGATCGCACCCAGAAAAGCCAGATCAGCTTCGATTTCTTTTATCTTCTTCCTTAAGACCTTAATTGATTCTGAGGGATCATATTCATCTAGCGGTGCACCATCTATCGGACACATGTAATCGTAGTCCATCGCCTCATCTAATGAATACCTTCTACCACATATGGGGCATTCGTAAAGTATGGTGTTCTCTTCATATTCTAGCCTTGTCTTGAGTTTATCTAATGTCTTCTTCAATCTGCTTATGAGCACTCCTTCTAGCTGTTCTCGATTAAGGATCCAGCCGTGAATGGTTCTATCGTCTCGTTTAACCTTCCTGTACGAAATAATTGCTTCCTCGGCCAGCTTTTGGAGAATTCTGCGAGCCTCCTTAGATTTTATGCCGAGCTCTTTACCTAGCGTTTCTTCGGCGACAACACCTCTGCTT
>JALWQP010000097.1:0-2004 GCA_027083045.1 Desulfurococcales archaeon | reverse complement strand
GTATTATTACTTTTCTAGCATTAGGCCCATACATTCTAGTTATTAATTCTACTATGGCATCCTCAATGATCTTCTCACGATCTCTGATTCTTCCCTGTTTCTTCTTCGCCAACGTTAATCACCTTTTTACCATGAGCACAGGGCTCTATGATAACTTTAGCGTTTGGAAATGATAAATGTAGTTCACGGCCCTCGAACAACCTGTCCAAGAACACAGCTAGGGCGGCAACCTCGGAGTGCGGCTGATGCCCGATAGCAACATTATAGTCAGCAATATCATAGAAATATCTAGGCACTTTCTCCGCACCCACGACGATTAATAAGTCCTTGTTAGTATTTCTTATCTTGTCTATCACATCGTCGATGTGAAGCCCATACATTGTCAGATGAACAATAATTCCATTTTCTCGTTTCCATTTCTCCATATACTTCCTATGGTCAACACCCATCTCTACATGGAGCTTGCCGCCCCATCTCCCTTCCACCTTCCTAACAGTCTCCATTATTTTTTTGTCAACTACGTCTGTAAGGATAAACCCATTAGCGCCGAAAGCCCTAGCGACTAATGCTACATGTGTAGTTATTCTTTTATCTCGCCCCGGTCTATGTCCGTATCTCAGCACATATATTTTCCGCATTTAAATCACCACTTGAAATATTGTTGATAAGTCTCTTGAGCAATTCTATATTATAGCCCGTTCTAGCAGAGATCATTATGGGTATTTCAGCTGGTTCTAATAGCTTATCGAGTTTTCTGAGTATTTCCGTCAAGTCTTGCGGATCTATAAGGTCAATTTTATTCAATGCGACAATTACGGGCTTTCCCTGAATACCTAGGCCGAGTAAAATCTTTCTTGTTTCTCTAAGCTCCTTTAAGGCTTCATCAATCCCCTTAGAAATATCGATTACATTAATTATTATATCGGAGTAAACTATCTCTTCTAGTGTTGCATAGAATGCATCGATGATCTCAGGAGGAAGATCCCTGATAAACCCGACGGTATCTATAACAATGAATTTCTTTCCATTGAAAAAGAAGGACCCAGTCTTAGGATTGAGTGTTGTGAACGGCTCGGGCCCTACTGGTTTATTATAGCCTGTTAATGTGTTGAATAGTGTAGTTTTACCTGAGCATGTATACCCTACTATAGAAACGTGGGGCAACCCATATTTGATCCTCTTTTTCCTTCTTATCTCTCTCGTCTTACTTAATTTGTATAGTTCCCTCCTTATCCGTGCTTCGCGCTCTTTCACCATTCTATAATATTTTTCATAGCCATAACGTCCCGAGCCGAGGAATCCGTGAAGTTCGCCTAGTTTTGCTCTTCTAATAGCTTCTTTAATAATTGGTAGCCTATGCTTTAATCTTGCTAATTCTATCTGCATCTTTGCTTCTTTGCTTCCAGCATGCAGCGCAAATATTTCGAGGATTAGGTCTACCCGGTCAACGGGTTCTTTTCCAGTTGCCCGTAATATGTTGATCTTTTGAACTGGTCTAAGACCGTCTAAAACTATGATCTCAGACCCGGTGTTTTTGATGTATTCGAGCCTATTCATAGGAATATAGTACTTTGGATTAGGTCTACGCACGTATATTATGTCTTCAATTTCAGGATAAACTGTTCTTACCAGGGCGAGTTCTTCCTCGAGGTGACTCCTGTATTTATGCGGTATGAAAACCAGTGCTGTGTTCATCGGAATTACTTCCCTTCTTTCCTAATCTTTATCAGGTCACCTATGGTGAAGTAGTCGTCCCCCTTCCTACTCTTATAGTCAAATTCAACCTCGTCTGCAATAGGCTCTAATAGAGTTATCCCTAGTACTTTTTCGAGCCTTCTAGCAAGCTCGATGCTGGGTTTTAGGCGTCCAGCTTCAATCCTCTTTATCACATTCTCTTTTTCTCTAACTTTTTGCGCCAGTACTTTCTGGGTCCACCCAAGTCTTTGTCTAGCTCTTCTTATTCTCTTGGCATAGTCTTCTACAACCTCATAATCGTCCTCAAGT
>JALWQP010000096.1 GCA_027083045.1 Desulfurococcales archaeon | reverse complement strand
ATTCAATTCTCTGCACCACGTTATTATTCCGGTAGGACAAATACTATTTAATATGGATTAACAGGCTTATGGGTGACACCACGTGTTTAATCCTCCGGAGGACCTGAAGGAAGTAATAGATATTGTAGTTAAACATACTGTGTGGCGTAAAAAGGAGTGTATCAACCTTATCGCGAGCGAGAACGTTATGAGCCCTCTTGCAATGGTGCTTTATCTCAACGATATGATGCATCGATACGCTGAGGGCAAGCCCTTCAAGCGGTTCTACCAGGGCCTGAAGTATGTTGATGAACTAGAGGTTAAGGCACAGAAGATAATGGGCGAGCTCCTCAATACCGAGTACGTTGAGCTAAGGCCGATAAGTGGTACAATAGCTAACGCGACCGTGTTCAAAGCCATGGCAAACTATGGCGATAAGGCAGTAGTAGTCCCGGTACAGGCGGGAGCACATGTAAGCCACACTAGATATGGAACACTGGGCGCTCTAGGAATAGAACAGGTAGAAATGCCCTTCAGCGTTGAGGAGTGGAACATCGACGTTGGCGGTGCCGTCAAGCTGATCGAGGAGGTTAAGCCCAGACTAGTTATTCTGGGCGGCAGCCTCTACATATTCCCGCACCCAGTTAAAGAGATCGCCGAGGCCGCGCATAGTGTTGGGGCCAAGCTCATGTACGATGCTGCACATGTTCTAGGATTAATAGTTGGTAAGGCTTGGAAGAACCCGCTTGACGAGGGCGCAGACATATTGACGAGCTCAACCCATAAGACCTTCCCAGGGCCTCAGGGCGGATTGATAGCGACAAGGACTAAAGAAGACTACAAGAAAGTGGGTAAAGTAGTATTCCCGATGTTCGTATCAAACCATCACCTGCATAGGATAGCCGCGACAGCAGTGGCCGGGCTCGAGATGAAGTACTTCGGCAGAGACTACGCCTCCCAGATACTTAGGAACGCCAAGGCATTCGCCGAAGCACTGGCTGCGGAGGGATTCAAGGTGGTAGCCGAGAACAAGGGATATACGAGCAGCCACCAAGTAATAGTCGATGTGAAGGAGCACGGCGGTGGAGCAAAGAACGCGCAGCTGCTCGAGGAGGCAAACATAATTGTCAACAAGAACATGCTACCATGGGATAGGCCCGAGGACATTAAGAACCCAAGCGGCCTCAGGCTCGGAGTACAAGAGGTTACCCGGTGGGGCATGAAGGAAGACGAGATGAGGCAGATAGCAGAGTTCATGCGAATGGTAGTCATAGATGGTAAGGATCCAGCGGAGGTAAGGAAGAAGGTCATTGAATTCAGGAAAGAGTTCACCAAGATCCACTACGGCTTCGACATACCGAGGGAAGAGGAAGAAAGGCTTTTCAAGATAATGCTCCATCCATACGAAGTATTCTAGAGGGGAGGCTGAACACTATGGCGGGCGAGATAATCGTAGAGTACAAAGGCAAAAAATACGTGGTAAAAACAGATAGGAGATACACCGAGACAGATGAGTGGGCCAAACCCGAGGAAAACGGTGTACGCGTAGGCATTACGGATTACGCCCAGAGAGAGCTACACGACATAGTCGGCGTTGACCTACCAGAACCCGGCACCCGCGTCAAGAAGGGAGAAGAGCTAGCCGTGGTAGAATCAGTAAAAGCAACCAGCGATGTCTACTCGCCAGTATCCGGAGAAGTAGTAGAGATCAATGAGAGACTCTACGAGGAGCCGGAGCTACTGAACAAGGATCCGTACGGGGAGGGATGGATAGCGATTATAAAGTCGGATGATCCCAGCGAGCTGGACGAGCTTCTCGGCCCCGAAGACTACGCGGAAAGAATAAAGCAGGGCAAGGCAGGCCACTAAATAATCCGTAATCCATTAATTTCAATGGATTTTTAAACTAACACTATATTGTTAATCCTTATATAACTCTGTCCACGAATACATTATCGCTAACACTATTTCTTGGTGAATGTTCATGGGTTATGGAAAAGGATTACTGGCCACTTTCATACTTCTAATATTTATTGGATGGATACCGATCATAGGCCCTCTCATAGCGGGATTCCTGGGAGGATACGTCGCGAAGAAAGGCCTAGGCGGAGGAGCACTAGTAGGATTCATAGGCGGGCTCCTAGGAGGAATCATATGGACCATAATCCTAGCCTTTCTAGGAGGAGCAGTTCTAGGAATAGTCGGGGCACTTGCAGGCCTATTGGTAGGTGGAGCAATAACTATGATGAGCATAATGAAGGCTATAACAGCCGCTATAGGCGGATTAATAGGCGGACTGGTAGCGGGCAGAAGACAATCCATTAAATCTCCGCCTAAAGAAAGCCGAGGCACTAGTACAGAATATAATATGAAGTTAAAGATGATTCATGACGAGGAGGATGATTCCTAAAATGCTACCCTAAATTCTTGTTAATAATCTAAATCATATATAACAGGTTATATGTCAGGTGACTGGCTTCATGGTGGGCCCGCGGGGATTTGAACCCCGGGCCTCCGCCGTGTGAGAACACAACCATATTCATTGCTGTATATCAACAATATGTACGTAGTCCAAAAAGAATACCAATAAGGATATCGATTTCGATATCGATTATTATTAGATATGTATGAGGATTGCTGTGTCTCGGGCTAGCTTTAAGAGAGCTGAGTAAGTCAAATAAACTCTGGGGAGATGGTGTGGAGCGGAAGTTTAAATGGATTGAAATAAATCCAAATGTTTGTCATGGTAAACCGATCTTCAGGGGTACAAGAGTTCTGGTAGCTGATGTTCTTGAAATGATTGCATCCGGTATGAGTATCGAGGAGATTCTAGAGGAGTACCCCCAGCTAAACAAGGAGATGATTCTCGAAGCAATAGCTATCGCAGCTGAACTCCTTAGGAGGGAGAGGCGTGTCATACCGATTTCTGCTTGATGAAAACGTACCCAGAACAATTTTTAAGCTACTGAGACAGAAAGGCTTCCACGCTGAATACGTACCTCAAGGTGTTGATGATAGAACGGTTATTAAAATAGCTAGAGAAAAGAACTTGATATTAATTACAAGAGATAGCGACTTTGCTGATGAGTTGAGGTACCCGCCTAACTCTCATCCGGGCATTATTGTGCTTCACATCCATCCCTCAATACCAAGGGTGATGGCTGAACGCCTTGTATTCTTGTTGGAGAATATCAAAGAGCTGAATGGGAGGATTATACTAGTATATAATGATAGAATAGAGATTATTGGAAGATAACAATTCTCTTATGAATAATATTATGAATCTCATTGAGCTGTAAAGTATTACCAGTTAGGTGGTGGGCCCGCGGGGATTTGAACCCCGGGCCTCCGCCGTGTGAGGGCGGCGTCCTAACCAGGCTAGACGACGGGCCCTCTTCCTCTGTGTTTGTGAAAAATGGTGTTTCTGGTTTTATAATGGTTTTTCTCTAGCTTCCTATTATGAGTCCTTTGTCTTGTAGTATTCTTCTTAGGAGCTCTATTGCTGATAGGCTTGCCAGGTAGCTTGTCCTGGGGTTTGTGGGTGATGGTTTGTTCTCTACTACTATGTGTATGCGTGTTGCTTCTGACTCTACTATTATTTCGTGCGTGTTTCTCTCGGCGTGGGGGTCTGCTACTACTTTTACTTTTGCTTCTATCCCGGCTGCGAGGCTTAGTGCGGCTGATACGTTCACGTTCTTTGGGTATTCCTTGACCGCTTTCTTGGCTTTTCCCTCGTAGAGTATTTTTGGCTCCTTGATGTCTCCGAGCCCGAGGGCTCTCGGTGGTTTCCGTGTTATTAGCTCTGCTTTTCTTATCCCCGCTATTCTCGCCGCTCTTATCGCGTCGAGCCCGGCGATCGCACCGGTGGGCACGTATATCCTTGCATTGTTTTTGATGGCTGTTTCTACGAGGCTGTTTCTCAGGCCGTCATCGAGGAGCGCGCCAACGCTCATTACCATGAAGTCTATGCCTGCCCCAAGCACTGTCTGCCCATATTGTCTTACTGCTTCTTGGCTGGCAGCCTCTACTATAAGTCTTGGCCGGGCCTTGATGATCTCCTCAATGTTTTCAACGCATTTGACTAGTTCGCCGTATTTTTCTTGGAGTTCCCTGCACTTTCCCGGGATCGCGTCATAAGCTATGATTTCTTCTATGCCGGGGATCACGCCTTTTGCTGCGGCCTCCGTTATTGTTGACCCTATCGAGCCACAGCCGATCAACCCTATTCTGGCCATTTGTTTATCACCTCAACGGATAGTTTTTCTCGTTGTTCTTCTCGATAATCTTTACCACTTCTAGTTTGAGTCTTCTCCTCAGCGGGTTCATTGTGAGCATGCTGGAACTGATAACGTCTACTCCGGCAGCAGCGTATTCGGCGGCGTTATCTAGGCTTATCCCACCGCTCGCCTCGAGGATGACGTGTTTTCTCAGCCCCTCAGTCTCGAGTAGCATCACTGCCTCCCTGACCTGGTCAGGGCTCATATTGTCTAACATGATGATGTCGGCTCCCGCCCGTGCCGCTTGTAGTGCTTGCTGTGGCGACTCTACTTCAACCTCTATCTTTGTTGCGAAGCTTGCCTTCTCCCTTGCTATGCTTATGGCTCTGCCGACGTCTCCTATGATCTTGAGGTGGTTGTCCTTGATCAGTATCATGTGGCTTAGGCTTAGCCTGTGCGTGTCGCCCCCGCCTGCCGCTACTGCTTTCTTGGCGAGATAGAGTAGTCCTGGCGGTGTCTTCCTGGTTGCAGCGACTCTTATC
>JALWQP010000095.1 GCA_027083045.1 Desulfurococcales archaeon | reverse complement strand
AAGCATGGGCTACAGCGTTACGGCAATCAAGATCGATCCTTATGTCAACGTTGATGCTGGTACTATGAACCCATTTATGCATGGCGAGGTCTTCGTAACAGAAGATGGTGGCGAAACCGACCTAGACTTAGGCCACTACGAGAGATTTCTAGGAATCAACCTAAGCAAGGAAAACAATATTACGACAGGACAAATCTACCTATCGGTGATCACAAAGGAGAGAAAGGGCGAATATCTCGGCAAATGCGTACAAATAATACCGCATATTACCGATGAGATAAAAAACCGTATACGGAGAATCGCCAAGAATAATGAAGCCGACGTAGTTCTAGTAGAGATTGGTGGAACGGTCGGAGATATAGAAAGCCTTCCCTTCCTCGAGGCCATAAGACAGATGCGCATAGAAGAAGGCAGAAATAATACGGTCTCCATACACGTGGCACTAGCACCCATCCTATCCGTCACTGGAGAACAGAAGACAAAGCCTGTTCAACACAGCATACAAGAGCTGAGGAGGATAGGCATAATGCCAGACATAGTGGTTGTACGATCCCGGAGAGGCCTGGAACCTGAGGCTCGACAGAAAATAGCGTTATATTCTAATCTTCCAGTCGATGCTGTATTCGGCGATCCAGATGTTGATACGATATATGAGGTACCATTATTGCTTCACTCAAAGGGTTATACCCGATACATTGCGAGACTACTAGATCTAGAATACAGAGAACCAGATATCTCCGAGTGGGAGGAGTTCGTTAATCGGGTCAAGAACACCGGTAAAAAAGTAAGGATAGCAATGATAGGAAAATACACAAAGCTCCACGACAGCTACATGAGCATAATTGAGGCGCTCCGACACGCAGGGGCATGGAACAACGTCGGCATAGAGCTCAAATGGTACGAGTCAACAGAGATAGAGAATGGGAGGATCAAACCCGAGAAAATTGTTGAAGAGACAGATGCCGCCATCATACTACCGGGCTTTGGGAAAAGAGGTGCGGAAGGAAAAATACTTGCGATCAAAACGCTTAGAGAAAACAATAAACCAGTACTAGGGATATGTTTTGGAATGCAGTTAATGGTTATCGAGGTCTTCAGGAATATTATTGGCTGGGAGAAAGCAAATAGCACTGAGCTTGACCCCAATACTCCTTACCCGGTAGTGGATCTCCTGCCAAGCCAATACAATGTAGAACATCTCGGAGGATCAATGAGGCTCGGGGCACATCCGATTAGAATTGTTCGAGATACAATAGCGTATAGGATGTATAATAAGGAACTGATCTACGAACGCCATAGACATAGATACGAGGTAAATCCAAAGTATCTCGACAAACTAGAATCGGCGGGAGTACGTATTAGTGGATGGAGTATGGAGGGATACCCAGAATTCATAGAGATGAAACAGTATAAGACAATATTCTTCGGGAGTCAGCCCCATCCTGAGTTCAAGAGCAGACCATTAGAACCATCCCCTGTGTACACGTATTTTGTAAAAATCATTAAAAGGTAGTAATGTCTTGCCAAGAATAATACTTGCGATCGATCCATATAAGAACACGATAAGAACACTGAGAACGAAGAATTTATTGCTAATCTTGCCCAGGTCAAAAAGTATATTGCAGGATATAAAGATAGGACTACAATTCCTAATAAGATCGGAGTGTTGGGAGTTAGGAGTATTGTTGAAGCAGCATGTGACCTAGAACATGTAGTGCTGGATTTCAAACTAGCAGGCATAGCGCCTGTAATGATCTCCCCTATAGAACCTTCGAAATCAATCGAGGTCATCGATCATTCGCTGGCTACCAAGCCTTACATCATAAAGACGGTTGGAGAAAAACCATCGTCCAAGGAAATAACTATTAAAATATACTCGCACGGCATAGGTGCTCAAGGCATTGAGCTTGGCTCCGCATTGAAGGCTGGTGTAGACTACGAGATCATAGGTGTTGGTGGTGCTGAGGCTTGGAGGGCCGTTATAGAATTCATACTTGCATGAACTTGTTGGCATAGCACATAGAAGGTGATATATAATACCAAGCATGCAGATTAGAAATACTGGTTGCCCGATGACAGCCCGTCGGGTGTCGCCCGCATCGTCTGAGCGGTGACGAGTCCCTCGGCTAGGAGGGCTTAAGTATTAATCATCGGTAACCTATTAATGATCCATAGTACATCGAAGGGATATAGAACAGATAGATCAGGAGTAACTATTCTTGATACAGTGATGAAGCCTCTATGTATAATATCATCTATGCGTTGTAGAAGAGAAGTTGTGTCAAGACATATATTTTCATGTATTAGCTTCTCAATTATCTTTGCCGCATAGTTGATTTGTCCCTTCTCTACTATCCTTGGATTGTCTACTAGTAAGTCGTAGTTTTGATTATTGAATTTTATCACAATCTTATCGTTTTTGGCCTTGATGCGCGTTCTTCTAGTTAGGCAGATCCTTCGGGTACGTGGTTTTCTGAAGCAGGCGCGTTTCTTAGGATAGAGATCATTGTCTATGCGTATTTTCTGTGGAGGGATAATGGTCGGTCTATATTTACGCATAACTATGACTGTATCAGAGTGGGGTAGCATAGCTGAGGAGGCGCTCATTACTCCTATAATACTTATACCTTTATTCTTCATATCTGTGCATAGGCTTGTTAGGGGTGTTATAGGTTCTTCAATGATTATCTCATCCATGAACTTGTCCTTGTATAGCAGATTGGTGGCTGCAGTGTCTTCGTCGAACAATATAATGTTCATGCCCGCCTCTATAGCCTCTGAAATACCTGCAGCCATACTTGTAGAGCCGCTCGCATTAAGCGTATGGAATTTCTGCGTATCTATTTGTGAAGGCAGGTTATTGATGAAAACCGATATGTCTACGCCATTAATTATTCTACCGTCCTCAGCCTTAACATATACGGCTTCGGGCAATGTTACAACGTATTCTCGTCCATCACCGGGTATGTGGGGATAAATCCCTTCTATAATAGAATTGAGCAGCGTTGATTTGCCGTGAAAACCGCCACCAGTTATGACTGTGATTCCCGACTTTATCGCTAGGCCCTTCAGAACTTTGCCGTCTGGAAGCTCTATCTCTTCTGAGCAAGATTCATCCACCATAAATGGTATGGCGTTTGGTAAGGGCTTATCACTTCTACTGGTTTTTCTCGGAAGTATGCTTCCATTAGCAATAAATGATACAAACTCGTTTTCTCTCAGCCATTTCCTAATGAAGAAATAATCGTCATAGACCGTTACGTGCTTCTCGAGTTTCACTCGGTATTTATTCGGAAAATCATCTATTTTGGAGAGTATTCCTACTAGGTATTCACGAAGCATTTTGGCGGCTATTCTACCTAATACTCTCCTTCCTCTAGCAGGTAAGCCCATATATAGTCTGACCACAAGAGTTGAGCCGCGTGCTTCAGCACTAGATCTATATATGATACATGGGCTGAGCCTGGGTATGCCTATATAACCACTATTGCCTGTCCCCCGTTTAGCCGAGTATGTTCTTGAAGCTGAATGTATTATTCGTGAAACAAAATCTAAAACAGGCGTTCTTAGCTCCTTGATCTTGTGTACCTTATAAGGTATCTCAACCTCTAATACTGATGGAGGAGCATAAGGATCGCTCTGTATCTTCGTGAATGTAGCTATACAACCGCTTATCGAGAACTTTATACTCGATAACTTCTTGTAACTCTTATAGCCTCTACCATCTATTCTATAGAGCGTCTCTATTACCTCTGCCAGGGGTACTATTCCCAATGTGTCCACCTACCAGTACTCAGTGAACATCCACATATTTGCTGGTGTAGGCTTATCCATTATCGATGGAATGGTTTTTCCCTTGTCTATCCTTTTAAGCGCCTGTCTTAAGGGAACAGCATCTAGAGCAATGGTCGTCGCCAGTGCAGCGAGACCCTGGTAGTTCCCCCAGAGCCTTCGATAGATTTTCGGGGCTTCTCTATCGTTGACGCGATATACATGTGCAATTATTCTTTTGAGCCAACGATCAATTGGTGCTCTCCAATATTCTCTCCTCGCGAGGACCATCGCTAAAGATGCCGTGTATTCACCGATCCCCTTAATTGATATCAGATCATAAAAATCGATCTCACTACTAGGCTTCTCTACGAATAGCTTGGCTACACGCATAATTGTTTCTGCACGATATCCTGTTTTAGCTTGGACAAGTAATTCGGGATGCTTGAGAATATCATTTGGTGTAGGTGGAACTAATAGCTCCTTATTTCCTACAAGTATTCTTCGTCCGTAGAGCTTGATTATCGACGCCAGCATTTTCCATCCTTGAAGAAAACTAGCGTTCTGTTGACAGACACCAATAACTGTTGCCCACCATAGATCTGATTGTCTGGGTCTCCATCCATAATATTTCTTAGCAAATTCGGAGAGAAGGGGGTCTTTTAATGCTTTTTCGTAAAACTCCGTATAGCTGTTCCTGAGATCGAAAAATGAGACGATGATCTTTTCATCTATGTCGGTGCAGTCGTTTTTTAAACTATAAACATGCACCTCCACTTGATCCTTATTGGTCTCCGCAACTAATACTGTATCACCTACCACGAAATGCCCCGTTTTCCCATCATACTCCCATGGAAAACTATATGCGCCAAGCACTAGTCTCCACGTTAGTTTTTCTCTAATCTTAAGTGTTAAGCAGGGGACAATCAATCCATGCACCATACAAGAATCTAGCAAGAAAAGATATTATTAGTGGCGCCGGGGGCGGGATTCGAACCCGCGTGCCCCCCGAGGG
>JALWQP010000094.1:3814-17749 GCA_027083045.1 Desulfurococcales archaeon | reverse complement strand
GAGCAGGTAAGACAACGTTGATAAGAACTATTCTGGGACTAATAAGACCCCTTAAGGGAAAAATAATTATCAATGGAGAGGATGTGACCAGTGATCCGGGCAAAGCCGGGAGATATGTCGGCTATGTTCCACAGATAACACATGCTCCTGGTTCACGATTCCCGATAACAGTATGGGAGATGGTGGAGTGCTGTCTCCTGATGCGGGAGAAGTGGCCGAGGATACCACGTAAGAAACACAGGGAGCTCGTCGCAAAGACCCTCAAGAGCGTTGGGCTCGGCGAGAGGTACTGGCACAGGAATTTCTGGGAGCTAAGCGGTGGGCAGAGGCAGAGAGGCTTTATAGCAAGAGCCCTTGTAACCGATCCACCGATAATTGTTATGGATGAGCCCTTATCAAGCATTGACCCTGCAGGCAGAGCGGAGCTTGCCCGGAGAATAGGCGAGATGGGGCGCGACCACTTATTGATAATAACGAGTCATGACCCGATGCTTCTCCTACCCTATACCAATTATATTATTATGGTGAATAAGGGAGTATACATTGCTGGCCCGCCCAATGAGGTTTTAACGATAGAGAATACGCGGAAAATATATGGGGAAGCAGCAATACCTGTGATGAGGCACGTACACATAGCCGATTCTCACTATTAGCACTAACCGTAAAGACCGATATAGACCAGCGCAAGGCCCAGTAGTCCTAACACGATGAAGAAGGGGAGCGCATAACGGTGATAATCACGTATTTTCATCCTAGATAGCCTCAAAGCAATAATGTTAGCCATACTCCCGGGGAGAAAACCCACACCACCAATATTTACACCCGCAAACAATGGTTTCCAGTAGACCGTGTGCCTAATAATGGCTATTGTTGCCGGTACATTGCTTATAACCTGGCTCAGAACCAGTGACACGCCATAAACCTGGAAAGGAGTTAACATACTTATCAATGACTGTACACCTAGGAGATGAGGTATCTCGGAGAAATCAATAAACATTAGGAGAAACACTACAAGCAAGGAGTAATCAACCTCAATCAGTATCCTAGGCCTAGACAATAAGATGAGCGCGAGGGTTATTATGAGGCCGATCAACGGGTTTTTGAGCTGGGCAGTAATAATGATAGCGATTAACGAGGCTATAGATGCTATAGAGAGCTTCTTATCAAGTCTTACCCGGGGAAGGAGAGGCAGTTTCTTAATAACAAGCCTCCTCGACAGGAATATAACATATAGGGCAAGAAGCCCCAGCGATAGGAAGTAGAGCGGAAGAGAAGCTAATACATAGTCGGGCAGGGATACCCCATAATGTGT
Source organism: Desulfurococcales archaeon (assembly GCA_027083045.1). Classification (GTDB taxonomy): domain Archaea; phylum Thermoproteota; class Thermoprotei_A; order Sulfolobales; family Desulfurococcaceae; genus JAADCY01. The sequence continues at coordinate 16,437 of JALWQP010000094.1, read as the reverse complement.
CCAGATCACAATGTCCTGGGGATTACCTATCGGTAGGATTATGGAGGCCAGATTAGCCGAGAGAGCCACAAGGGTCACAAGTAATGCTTCTTCGTGGCCGGACAGCTCAGCCACAACTATTACTAGAGGAACCATTACGAATATGGCCCCATCATTCATTATGAACGGGGCGAGAAGATACGTGATTAAGACTATATAGAACAATGTAGCGCGTGGCAACCCCTTTGTACGAGATAGTATCCTCACTGCTACCTGGTTTGTTAGTCCTGAAACATGCAAGGAGCGGCTGATCATAAGTAGTGTGAAAATAACTATGAGGGCATTCATGTTTACATATTCGGGTACGCGTTCAACTAGGCTGTGATCATATATGAGGAACAATAGGAATAATATTAACAGGGTTACCAAGAGTTTTTCTCTCATGATGAAATCGTATACGCATCTCCAAAGCTTCACGCTAACCGCCTGATCACATAAGGCGTCCTGTTATCTCCTCGGTCAGGGGATAATCTGGAACCAGTTCTTCACCGTCATAGCTTACCTTAATGTGAGCAACGATGAAGCATCTCCACGCTAGAGGCACAACCCACGCGTCTTCGGGCTCTCTATACTCAACGGCTTCAATAACATATAGTTCTTTAACATATTGCTTCGAGAGCTCCCAGACAGTATCACGAGATACTTGTACATTTACGGCATGCACAGGTCTCCCTTTAGGGGAGAAAGTATTCGTGTATGGATCATAGTGTATTCTGTCCAAAGCATAGCCATTATACATCAAAGGGACATCAACATGGATTTCCCCTGCGGGACCACGATGAATTATCGGTGGACCGGCAATGAATAATTTGATACCCTCCTTCACGAGACTGATCGCTTTGACAGCGTCTTCCGGGCGTATTCTTCGAGGTTCTCGACTAGGACCTCTAATCCTTATTGGCATGAGGATCACACCTATAATAGTAATAGTGGTTCCCATCTATTTGATCATAAGGTTTTATTTAAATAAGATTTAGCACCCATATCACAGTTTGACCAAGTCGGCGACAACAATACCTAAGAGGCAGGGTGATGGCCAGGTGTAATAACAGTTCATGGTGAGATCAATGCTCTTCGATGAAGAGTTCAAGAAGGACCTGAAAGAAGGCGCGGTCTCACTTATGCTCTGTAATCTCGGCGATTATATATCCGGCTATTTCCTCCAGATCTTCCAACCCATTATCATGCATGCAGAGATCCTCCTCGCTCTCCTCCCAGCGGCTAGTGATGCACGGGGAGATGTTTACTCCAGCTATGGTTCAAGGCTCGGCACTCTGCTTCACCTCGGTATGGCCAAGAAGCTAATACGAGCAGAACTCATGGCTTTGTCCTCGATCCTCATCTTGATAAATACGTGGATAGGTCTTCTCACTTTCGTTGTATCCATCGTATTCGGCAAGTATAACCTCGAGCCTTACTCAACCGTCTTTGTAGCCGTTTTATCAGCCGTGATCTCAAGTATCATCATGATACCATCAACCACATGGCTTGCTTTCACCAGTTTTAAGCGAGGAATTAATCCAGATAACGTTGTTGCACCTATAGCGACGCTCTTCGGAGACATGGTTACAGTACCTACGATTGTATTTGCTTACCTCATCGCAACAGACGTACCAAGACTCTTTATGTTGTTATTTACACTAGTCCTACTGATCATTCCTGCTTATGTGTTCTACAGGGTTGTTACTAGAGGAGAAAACGATCCATTGGAGAGAACATGGAACATACTCGTCCAGAACATGCCTATAATCATGTTGTCAACCAGCATGAGCATGTTCGCCGGCGTAATACTCATGACTAATATAAATAACATTGTAAAGGGATTAGGTATACTGGCGGTCATACCCGCCTTCCTAGAGGATGGAGGTGCCATTGCATGCAGGTTCTCGTCCAGGCTCTCCACGAGCCTTCACATAGGCTCCATTAAAATTAAGTGGATTCCTAGTGATTCATGGACCCTAAAACAGTTCTTACTAAACCTAATACATGCCCTGATGATATTTGGTTCTCTGAGCATATTTGGTTTCGCTGTCGCAATTTCTCGTGGAGCATCTATTATATGGGGATTAAAGGTTATCGAGATAGTTATGTCTGCTGGTTTATTGCTCACAGTAATGATAACTATTCTCACATATTATGCAGCGATGGTGAGCTTCAAGGCGGGTGTAGATCCAGATAATACGTTGGCGCCTATACTTACCAGCATAGCAGACATTATAGGCACAAGTAGCTTGGCCCTAATGCTCATTGTAATGGGTGGATAAAAGAGCCTAGAAAGTAAATTGATTTATGTCTTATGCCGAAGCCTTTGTCTCCCTAGTATATCTGACGAGGATCTTCGCTATTTCTTCCTTCATCCTTCCAAGGATTTCTCTCACGTATGCCTTGTCTTCATCGCTAACCTTATCCCATACTTTGATTAGAACCCATAGCTCAGCCATTATTTCTCTGAAGCCACAGTCAAACAAGTGTTTAAGCCTTGAGAACATCTCTATAGCTTCATTGACCCTATCCATGTTCTCTGCTAAGTACTCCAAGCCTTTCTCGGTTATCCTATATACTTTCCTTTTCCTTCCCTTTCTGATCTCCTCATGTATCTCGATATAGTTCTTGTGGAGCAGGTATCTTATCTGTGGATAGATGTTTCCCGGACCAGGCATCTTACCCATGATCTCTTTAAGCTCCTTCATTATACCATAGCCGTGAAGCGGTTTTTCACGTAGAACGTAGAGTATCAATAGCCTTATGATCCCCCTATACCTAGCATATACGTCTAAAACACTTCGCAACGATACCACCGGCTAGCTATCCGTGTAGTTGCTATTAGAACTTAGATGTATTGCTTATTGGCTCTAGATCAATACTAATATATTTTTCTTAATTAAAATAGTCTTTGCCAATGGTTTTTACTCGTATCTTAAAGCAACTGCTGGCGGTATCTTAGCGGCCCTGTATGCCGGGAATATACTGCCAGCAACACCGATCATTATAGTCATGATCATGGTTAACCCTATGAATTCCGGCGATATGGCTGGACTTGCCTTAATAAGTATCGATGTAGTACCTGCATGTATAACCATGCCCTTCGATGCGAGCATGTAAGCCCCAACTATTCCTAGAGACACTCCTATTATTCCGCCTATAAGGCTCATGACTATGCCTTCAGCTATTATGAGTATCAATACCTGACCGTCAGTGAAGCCAAGAGCCTTCATAACACCTATTTCTTTCGTCCGCTCAATAACCGACGTGATCATAGTTGCGGCCACACCGGCTATCGCAACAGCGAATGCCGCTAGGCTAGCGGCAAATGTCATGAAGTTTATTGCTCCTGTTATTGATGATGTTATCTGGGCTATAGCTAGGAACGAGACTATATCGATGTTGCCTCCATAGCTTTGTTTGAGCGTCTCCGTTATATTGTTTACAAGTGTTGGGCTCTTTGCAAGGATGAGTATTCCTGTCCATTGGCTTATGCCTATGATCCTCTTGGCGGCCTCCATGCTTATGAATATTGTCTGGTCGGGGTTAAGGAACGCGGCTCCACCGTATTTCTTAAGTATTCCTTCAACTAGGAATGACACGTGTTTTATCTCGACTTTACCGCCTCCCTTGACACGGTATATCTTGACAGTTATTACATCGCCTATGCTATAAGCTCTTGTCCCCATACTCGTATATGCTATGTCATGGCCTATGATACATTTAGATATGTCGCTATCTGCCGGTATGCTTCCCTCGCCTATCTTCAGGCTAGGTATGGCTTTGAATAGGAAGGAATAGGATACAGCATATATGAACACCGTCTTCTTACTTGTCCCTACCCGTACTTCACCCTGTGTCGAGTAAAACGGTGCTGCGTCCGCTACTCCTGGCAACGACTTAATGTAGTTCAAATCATCGTTTCCGAGCTTAAAGTTCTCCTTAGGAGTTATGACTATCAAGTTCTCTCCCAATCCCTTAATCTGTTGCAATATGTAGTTGCTATATCCAGATACAACCCCGTTGATCATAACAAGAGCCATAGGACCGATCATAATACCTATAATCGTCAAAATAGCACGTGTCTTCTTCTCTGATAACGCCTTAGAAGCAAGTCTAAGAACATCTGTTATCAACATTGCTGTTCCCTTGTAGATGCTGATTATCCTCCAAGTCTCTTCATATGACGCCGAGCAAGCCTGTATATTAGAATAAATACCCCGACAAGGAAAGCTCCAACCATACCAATGATTAGGTAGTGCATGAGAGTTGGCTGACCAGTGCTTGCCGATGAAGCTGGCTGAAGCGATGTCACGTTTTCAACCTCGATCGGTAATGTGTAGGTCTTATAATACATGTTGTTGTACATGTCTCTATATGTTATTTCTAGAGTAACCGTTCTCGATATCAGTCTCGGTACATTCATAGATACTTTGAAAGCCGTCTGGCTAGCTGCATCGATATCACCGATGAAGTTTGCTGCCCTTGTGTTGCCATAAATGATTGCTACATTTACGCTTCTTGCCTGTGTAATGCCATAGTTTATCAGTACACCCGATACCGAGAGCTCTCCTCCGCTATACTTCGCTTTAGTATCACTGCTTATCCCTATATCTATGAATGGTTTCACTAGTGATGATATTGTTGTATTATAGATATTCATTGCCCCCGTTGGGTCACGGTATATTATGGCTATCTTGAATGGTACTGAGGTATATGATATGGGTGTCCCACCTGCATAGGTTATCATGTTCATCGGATTGTAAACCAGCTTATACGTAACATTTATGGACTGGCCAGGCTTGATCATAGAAACGTATTTTATGTTATCTATGGGCAGAGCTACCGGAGCCATTGGTGCTAGTATGATGTAGACATTATATATTGGTGAAGGTGATGTATTATTTATTGCCATGGTAAACCATGTGGTACCGTTATGGAATACTATCATCTGACTAGCCGTTACTACCAGTTTAGCTGGTTTGCCAAGCACTAGTATGGGGAACTCTATTGTGAGGTTGTACTGACTCCCCCAAGGATCAATGTAGGATAGATTAGCGTCTACAATGTATTTTCCTGGATGTTTTAAGCAGAGGTTGAGGGGAAGCACAAATGAGATCAGTGCTCCCTTGCCAGTCGTTGTTACTGTTGTCTGCTGGGTCTGCGTTGTTAACAGCTTTATTATCTGCTGCATGCTTGGCTGAGCAGTCATTGTTGTGCTTGGAGTCTGTGGAATTACGGTAGCTGATGCTGGTGCTCTCGCTATGCTTGAGTTATCTGGTGAATAATATATGCCGCTCGGCAGCCGCACATAGAGGACCGGGTACTGTATCTGTGGTATCTCGTTGTTCCTCAACACCACATAGTATCTCGCACCTTTCATATCTAGAGTGGGCTGACCCGTCTGCCACCCATACGTCACAACACTGACAGCTGTTCTCGGATCGCTGATCGATATCTTGATGGGTATATAGATAGTCTTTCTAAGACCGGGGCCACCGCTAACTATATAATATGTTATCTCTATGAATCCCGTGTATACTCCGGGTTTTCCGATCACGTCTAGCCTGAAACTACCAGTTACTGATTGAAGGGAGTTTATGGGTCCTGCTATGTAGGTTGTCGTGGAATAATTCGTGTGCGGTTTGAACGCTGTGGGAAGTAGTAGTTTGGCCAAGACTCCTTCGACAGTGTATGGGAGGAGATTTGCTATTGTAAAAGTGTATTCGGCGTTCTTTGTGCCAGGGTATACTGGCCAGTTGTTTCTCCAGCCAGCGTTGACTAGATAGATCTCTGTATTATTGATCATTGTTTCCGGCCGCGTGATTACCAGTTTATCAGCCGCCATGTACGTGACGCCTATATCGGCTCCGTATATCCTGATCTGATAATGTACTGTGATGTTGAGGGGCGCTATTCCCGATTTACTGTTTCCTAGGTCGAAGTAAGCTATTGCTCTGACGGAGGTCCCAGGGGCAATTGTTGACGCGACATATATTTCTCTAGTCAGTGGGCGGGCGTTCTCGGCATCAATCACTAGTCTGACATTGTATGCTGGGTACTGACCGTTATTGACTATGATTATTGAGGCTGGCTGATCCCTCATTCCCGGATAAACATATGTGGGCGTTGTTGTTCCCCAGTGTACATCTAGTATCTTCAGTTCTGCACAGTATTTTTCCGGGTTATCTATCACGAGATATACGTTTATGCTCTGTTCATTGGTTATAACTGCTCCATTGTTTGTCCTCGTGAAGAATAGCTTCAATACTGCCTTGTAGGCCCCGGGCTCGAGATCACCTATGTTTAGCCTATAGGTAAGGGTAACGGTTGCGCCCGGAGATACTGGGCCTGCGACACTCCTTCGATAGCCTATGGTCTCGAAGCCTCTTGGCAGTATGATCTCTGCTGTCAGGCTGTTTATCGTGTAGCTCCTAATGTTTAGGAGGGTTATCGATAATGTTACTCCTTTTGCTGTTGGAAGCAAGGGGGCTGGCTGCCCATTATATGTTGTGGCTATCCGTGACAGTATGAACGTCGTGTTTGTACTGTTTATTTCTAATCTGAAGCATAATGTGTTGTTGAGCAGGTATATTGTGCCTGTGTCATCGATTCTTGCTGTGAGCACCAGTTTGAATAGCAGGTTATTACTAGTAGTGTTTATCCTGATGCCGTTAAACGATATGCTGAAGACTTGTGCGTATGCGACCGAGTTTGTAATTGTTTTTATAATGTATTTTCTACCCTCAAGGCTCTCGGCACCTGGTGGTAGGAGTAGCTTGGCTGTTAATTGTGTTATTGTCCCTGTCTGGTTGTTATAAAGAAGTATGTTGATACCTGCATTGTCCATTACATGTGACGGATCTGGTATGTTCCATGAAGCATCCACTAGTTTTATGTTTAGAACAGGTCTACCGATCTCTAGTGTTATGGTCTTGTTTATTTGGAAGTAAGCTGTTCCTCCATTGATTGTTAATGTTCCTGTATATATTATTGTGAAGCTGTAGTTTCCTGGGCTTAATCCTTCTATCTTTACCCCGGTATACTGGACGGGTATTATGTCGCCGTACTGATGCGGTGTGTTTGTGTACCATGTATCGTATGCTCCGCCTGTATGTGTTGATACTATGCCTTGTGGATAGATTATTTTCGCGGAGAGCCTGTCAACAGTTATGTCATCACTAATCCTTGTTAGTACCTGTATGCTTGCCTGTGCTGTCCATGGGTATGCTTTGCCCGAGCCCCACCTAGCACTTATTATCTCGAGTATGTTGTTGGGCGGCTCAACATATAGTTTCAATAATATCGTCTTGTTTATCCATGTGTTGGCCCCGTTTATAGTTGCTTGAGCGGTTAGTTTTATCGCCACGTATATTGTACCCATGGTGTCTCTATCGATGCTTATGCTTGTGAATCGCAGTGGTATTATTGACCCATAGCCGTATGGGCCGTTCAGAGTTATTGTCTCGTTGTGTCTCGCCGTTGTCTCAGCCCATATTCCCTTAGGCAGTATAATGGTTGCTACAATATCGCTTAGCTCGGCATTACGTATAACTTGGAGAAGCGCTTCGACGCCTGTATTGTTCATTGCTGGGTAGGCTCTGCCGGTGATCCATCTGTATGTGACTAGTTCTACAAGGCTTGTGTTGGGCTGAGATATTGTTATGAGTAGTGTGAAGTTGATTTTTATAGGACGGTATGAACCGTCCGTATCGACGAGTAGCCCGTTGATGGTCAGGTTACAGGTATAGTTTCCCGGACGAGCGTTCTTCTCAATGTTTATTCCCTGGAAGACGAGCCTTGTAACAGAGCCTGATGTTATCCCCACATTGTCGAGATAAATCTTCTGTGGATAGAAGACATTCGACGGTAGCTGGAGTACCGCTTCTGCCCCTTCTATTCTTGCACGCATAAGGTTCTCTACACCTACAACCAGTGTCTGACCTGTTGAGCCGGGATAAACCTGTCCCGATCCCCAGTGAACATATAGCATATGTATATCGTACGGCATATGGTTGATCGAGAATGTTAGAACGTATCGGACGTGGGCCCAGTATGTTGAACCGCTATAAGACAGGAGGAGATCGAGATCATATATTGCGAGAACATAGGTCTGGTTAACCGGTATTACTAGGCGGGGAGACGCTATCGTGAATACCCCGCCATAGCTTATAGGACCATTAACTGTGGCTACCCCGTATATACTACCATTCATGAAGTAGGCGTTGGTAAGCATTATGTTGGCTACAATGGATTCTATCGTTGCTCTATCCCTGTTCTGTATCTTTAGATACAGCTGTACATTCCTGGCACCAGGTCCCGGATAGTCTCCTGCGAACCCATAATCTAGCACCTTAAGGTCTACGGGGGGCGGATTCTGGATCTGGAAGGTAATGTTGACTGTTGTGGACGCATTATACGTTACTCCGTCGCTCGTAGTCATTTCAGCATTTATGGTTATAGTGCCTGTATAGTTGCCGGGGGTTGCTTCCGGCTTTATGAATATGTTATTGAATGTTATTACCGAGCGTGTATGTGGTGATATGTTCCTGATTGTTGTTCTCGGATTCGTCGGCTCGACCGGGGCGTTGAGTACAGCTTTTACTTCTGCCTGACTTATTGTCGAGTCAGCGGTGTTCTCGAAGACAATGTTCAACGAAGCACTCGTTTCACCCGGGTATCCGTCGGGTGACCAGTATGTATCTACAACACTCACCGTTAATGCTGGGTAAGAGTGTACTGTTACGGTAACATTAGCTAGCTGATAATGGAGAGTTAAATTATAATAATATGTTATATTGAGCTCAACGGTATAGTTTCTGGGTGAGACAGTCCTATTAACATCTACTATGTAGTGGAAATATATTATCTGGCCAGGAGCAACTGATGAAGCTATCTTATCATTGTAGTTATAGGCGGGGCTACAGCTATCATGGAAACTAAATCCCGGTGGAGCCGAAACAATGCATGCAAATACTTGTGTCGCGTTCTGGGTCCCGTTGAACATGAAGTCAGTGTTTAACACCGCGTTCTGGCTACCGGGATAAACATCTCCTCCGGTCCTTGACCTGAAACTGGTACTTACGAGCTGGAAATATGGCTGGGAGGTAGAATATGCTAAGTAATATAGAGTTGCGAGGGGCTGGAGAAGAATAGCAATAAGGAGTATGAGACTTAAAATTGGTCCTGGTCTACGCATGGCTTTTCACCTATCTCGATTCCCGATATATTTACTGACATATTACATCCCTATTGGGAAAAATAAATTATTTCTTGGTAGTGGGTGGAACCGTCCTTAGAATACACTTATCGAAATCAGGCTCCTTAGCTCCTATTATGCGGCCGTCTCGGAGCAAATATATCTTCTCCGTGCAATTGGCAATCTCAGGATCATGGGTAACCATGATAATGGTCTGGCCCTGCTTGTTGAGCCTCATAAAAGTCTCTATAACTGCGCGGGAGCTTGCCCTGTCTAGATTCCCTGTCGGTTCATCAGCCAATATGATCTCGGGATCGCCTACAAGAGCTCTCGCTATTGCTACGCGTTGTTGCTGCCCACCACTAAGTTGTATTGGCCGCTTGGGAAGCCATGAGAGATCGCCGCCAGCCATTAGTAGTGCTTTCTTTGCCTTTTCAATCCTTGTCCTTCTAGGCACACCCCTCACAATTAGTGGGAGCTCGATGTTCTCAAGTACTGTGTATCTATTAATGAGGTTGAATGACTGAAATACAAATCCTATTTTCCTGTTCCTGAGATACGCTAGTTCTTTCGATGTTAGTTCTGCCGCGTTTCTCCCATCAATGATTATTTTTCCCTCCGTCGGTTTGTCGAGGAGTCCCACCATGTTTAAGAGGGTTGATTTCCCGCTCCCGCTCGGCCCCATGATTGATATGAATTCTCCTTTGTAGACTTCTAGATCTACCCCCCTTAGGCCCCATGTCTTTACCGTTCCTGTCACATATACTTTTTTCACGCCTATCAGTTTGATCACTACACCGCCTATGGACGGCATTACTGGTCACTGTGTTTTTCTCAATTATTATTTGGTTGTATAGGCTTAACGGTGCTAAACACGTTTCGGAGTAATTGTATGTGATTATTTACACCTAAGTGGGTTGAATATATTTGTATATACTTATTGTAAAGATTTATAAGGTTTTATAAAATAGATGCATATTAAATAATTATTTATATCGCTCTGTGACAGGCTAAGCTATTATTAAAATTGTCCGCAATTCATAGAAATTATTCATTTTTGAAATAAACTATTTAACTTTAAACAACAATAATTATGGAATCGGATATAGAGCGTGGAAAAAGTGATGAGTGGTGACCAAAAATGGCTGAGAAGGAGAAACTATTATTGTCAGCTGAAGAAGTAAAGAAGCTCTCTCCAGAAGAAATACTGCAAAGGCTCGGGGTAAACAAGGAGAGAGGACTCTCAACAGAGGAAGCAAAAAGAAGACTGAAAATAGTAGGTCCGAACGAGATCCCAGAAAAGAAAGTACATCCCCTCATAAGGTTTCTGAGCTATTTCTGGGGACCAATACCATGGATGATCGAGGCCGCAGTCATACTGTCCGCCGTTATCCATCACTGGGCAGACTTCTGGATAATCGTAGCGATGCTACTGATTAATGGTATTCTCGGTTTCTGGCAGGAGCACAAGGCGGAGAATATTCTCGAGTACTTGAAGCAGAAGCTGAGCCAGACTGCCAGAGTTCTAAGAGATGGTGAATGGAAAGTAATACCGGCTAGAGAGCTTGTACCAGGAGATATCATCAGAGTTAGGATCGGGGATATAATACCGGCTGATATTAAGTTGATCGAGGGAGACTATCTCCTCGTCGACGAGTCGGTACTGACGGGTGAATCACTACCTGTTGAGAAGCATGTAGGAGACGTGGCGTTCTCCGGGAGCCTGGTGAAACGTGGAGAAATGACAGGTGTTGTCGTGGCGACTGGGCTCCACACGTTCTTCGGCAAAACAGTACAGCTCGTCCAGAGGGCTAAGACTGTTAGCAGGTACCAGAAGCTGATTATTAGGATAGGTGATTTCCTGATACTCCTAACGATATTCCTAGCGGCAATAATGGTTATCATCGAGCTACACCGCGGGGCCAACATACTAGAGCTTATAAGGTTCGCACTAGTACTGGTTGTGGCCGCTATACCGGCTGCGATGCCAGCAGTTCTATCGATAACTATGGCTATAGGAGCTTATGAGCTGGCGAAGAGACAGGCGATAGTTAGGAAACTTGTAGCCATCGAAGAGATGGCTGGTGTTGACGTTCTCTGTGCCGACAAGACTGGTACTCTGACGAAGAACCAGCTGACGGTCGCCGACCCTGTGCCGGTGCAACCAAGATATACACCAGCAGACGTTGTATTATATGCGGCCCTAGCATCGAGGGAGGAGGATAAAGACCCGATCGATCTTGCTGTGCTACATGCCCTTGAGAGGTTCAATCTCAAAGACGAGATAAAGAAGTATAAGCAGGTGAAGTTCACACCATTCGATCCCGTGATAAAGAGGACGGAGGCCGTCATAGAGTCTCCCGACGGCAAGCAGTTCAAGGTCGCGAAGGGAGCCCCACAGGTCATACTCAACCTCGTTGGTGCTGGCGAGGAGCTACGCAAGAAGGTTATGGAGATAGTTGATGAGCATGCGAAGAGAGGCTACCGTATGATCGGTGTCGCTAAGACCGAGGAAGGAACACTGGATAAGTGGGAGTATGTGGGCCTGATACCGTTATTCGATCCGCCGAGAGAGGACTCTGCCGAGACTATAAAGTTCCTGAAGAAGATGGGTGTCAGAATCAAGATGATCACTGGCGATCATATAGCTATAGCTAGGCAGATTGCTAGGATGCTGGGCATCGGTACAAGGATATATACTATCGACGAGCTGAAGAAGGCTCATCCAAGCGAGGCAGAGAGAATGATCGAGGAGGCAGACGGCTTCGCCCAGGTATTCCCGGAGCACAAGTACATGATAGTGGATGCGCTGCAGAAGCGCGGCCACATCGTTGCGATGACTGGTGACGGTGTCAACGACGCGCCAGCACTAAAGAAGGCTGATGTAGGAATCGCGGTTGCGAACGCAACCGATGCAGCAAGAGCAGCATCTGACATAGTTATGCTAGCACCCGGTATCTCTGTGATCAAGAACGCACTTGTTGAGGCTAGGAAGATATTCAGGAGAATGTACAGCTACGTAGTGTACAGGATTACTGAGACCTTCCGTGTATTGTTCTTCATCACGCTGTCAATCATAGCGTTCAACTTCTACCCAGTAACAGCCATACAGATCATCCTGCTAGCGCTCCTGAACGACCTACCAATACTGACTATCGCGTACGACAACGTGAGGATCGGTAACAAGCCGGAGAAGTGGAACATACCATTAGTACTGGCACTATCGTCATCACTAGGAACAGTCGGTGTTATCGAGTCATTCCTGCTACTATGGATAGGTATCTACTACTTCCATATGAACCCTGTGACACAGATAGCAATGATACAGACATTCATATTCCTGAAACTAGCTGTGGCAGGGCACCTAACAATATTCGTGACAAGAACCCATAAGCCATTCTAC
>JALWQP010000094.1:0-3804 GCA_027083045.1 Desulfurococcales archaeon | reverse complement strand
CTATTGATCACAGCTATCGCGACAAAACTTGCCGCGACAATCGTGGCCATCTACGGATTCGGCTTGATAGCACCAATACCTGCTTGGCTGGCGGGCTTCGTGTGGCTGTACTGTATAATATGGTTCATCATCGAGGACTGCACAAAGCTAGTGGTATACAAGATGGCTGGCGAGCATCCGCTACACGTTAAGCGTGGACACTATAGGAAGCATTTCTAACCAATATATTTTTCAGAATGATCTCCCTTTTTCATATTCCTACCTTTTGTGTATACGGTGCATGGTATACATATTAATCGATTTTTTCAGAAGCCTTTCTTGGATCGCTGTTAGCCTTATGTTGTTCTTAACCATGATCTCACGCACCGCACCTACAATGTTGTTGCCTCTCTTGACTGCGAGACCGTATAGTGACTCGAAGAGAGACCATGGATAGAGTATCCATACCCATTCACTTAATTTCTCAACATAATAATCAGGAATATACTTTGTAGTAGGCTTACAGTGGATTACAGCCGTTTTGATCATAGCTGGATCATATCTCTCTATGATCTCACGAACCCTCACCATTGTGGCGCCAGTATCGACTACCTCGTCGACAATTAAGACCTTCCTGCCACTAAGATTCATTCTCTCATATACCCGAACAACTGGCTCTTTATAGATCATGCCGCCGATCCCCCATAACTTCGATCTCAACGTATATAACTCATCGATGCCTAGGACGTCACTAATTATTCTTGCCGGGACCAAGCCTCCACGCGATATAGCGATGATCGTGTCGAATACTAATCCTGAATTAACGATCTTCTCTGCGAGAAGGTAGCACATCCTTATAGCTTTAATCCAGGATAAATTCTTGATCTTCAAACTCTATCACCTAGCATGGCTCTATAGTGCTCGGGGGCTTCGTGGTTATGGAGTAGGCTATCATAGTAACTTCGGGTATCTCGGAGGTTATTCTACGGGATATCCTGTCAAGTACATCGTATGGCATTCTAGCCCAGTCAGCAGTCATTGCATCATCGCTTACAACGATCCTAAGGATCACAATGTGTCCCACAGATCTAGAGTCACCTTTAACACCGACCCATGTATCGTCTCCAATTACTGCAAAGGCTTGCCACACATGATCGTAAATTCCACTCTTAACCAGCTCTTCTTCAAGGATCTTGGATGCTCTCCTCACAATCTCCAGTTTTTCAACCGTGAATCTACCTATTATCCTAACGGCTAGGCCTGGACCTGGGAAAGGGTGTCTCCGAATGATATTTTCGGGTATGCCTAATATTTTTGCCAAGGATCTAACCTCGTCCTTGTAAAGATGCTTTAGCGGCTCGATGATTTTAAGTCTGAATTGTCTTGGCAATCCACCGACATTGTGATGGGTCTTTATCCTATTTGATCCTGTCTCGACACCGCTCTCAATAATGTCGGGATATGTGGTGCCTTGGATTAGATATTTTATGCTATGATCAGAGCAAGCAATTTCTTCGAAGATCCTGGCGAATTCTTCGCCTATGATCTTTCTCCTCTCTTCACAATCAGTTATTCCCATGAGTCTATCGATGAACCTCCTACGAGCATTGATCACGAGGGGCTTTAGTCCTAGAGACTCCAAATTAGCGGTAATTTCTTCGATCTCCCCCTCCCTGAATAATCCATGATCTACCAAGACAGGGATCAGTCTATCTCCTAGGACCTTCTGAGCAAGAATAGCCGCAACGGTTGAGTCCACGCCCCCACTCACCGCAACGATCGCCTTAGCCCCAGGCTCTATGGAATCTCTTATCTCTGAGATTATCCTGTCAACATTATCCTTGGGTGTCCAATTCCTCCCTATGCCCGTTATCTCTACGAAGTTCTCAAGGAGCCGCATACCCTTGGGTGTATGTTTTACTTCTGGGTGAAACTGCACACCATATATAGGCTTACCAATGATCCTAAATGCAGCTATTATGCCGTTCTCGGATACGGCTAGAACCTTCATGTTTTCTGGAAGGCTCTCGATATGATCTCTGTGGCTCATCCATACTCTCTCCCTATTGGACCAGCCATTGAACAAAGGATCTGTTTCCCTGACTAGAACCGTTGTCCCACCGTACTCGCCGTACCCTGTTTCAATACGTGCACCGAGTAGCCGTGCGATCAATTGGTGGCCGAAACAAATGCCGAGAATGGGAACGTCCGTTTCAACTATCCATCTGTATTTGTAGAGATCTTCTCCGAGATCCTTTACACTCAGCGGGCCTCCGGATAATATGATGCCCTTAATCATGTCCCTCCTGCTAGTGAAGTACTCATAAGCGGTTGAATATGGTGCTATTATACTGAGAACACCGAGCTCCCTTATTCTCTTAGAGATCATATGTGCGTACTGACCGCCGAAACTTATTACTAGGATATGTTCATATGATTTACCAGGCAACATTTTTCTGGCCCAAGGCCTGCCTATATTATTACGTAATATGTGATCCTTTTTATAAAGGTATGTTGAGCAATGGAGTTCTCATACAAGTTGCAAAGCATATGTGGAAGCAGAGAGGCCATGTAATTTTATGGTCTGACTAATTATATATCGGATCACATCTTATCCAGTCGATCTCAAGGCATGCTTCTCTCCTGTTCTCATGGGTTATGTGACGGTAGACATAGGCCGGATCGTTTCTCTGAGGCTGGAACACAGCGTTATCTAGCCATGCATCTATTCTAGCCTTCCCCCCGTATTCTACGCCTATATCTGCGATTTCCTGGCCATCTATATGGAATACGGCTTTCCCGCTCGACCAGTCGATACTATATGTGTGCCATTCCCTAAGATCTATCTCCTGCATTGCCGGTTTACTGGATAAGATCTTTATGGGTGCGGCGAAGGGGAACAGTGTCAGCAATGTCTTGTATATGCCAATAGATCTGGTAAGCATTATTGGTGTGAACTTGTTTCCTACTTGGATGAAGAATCCTTGAAGAGGGTAGCTCCCACGCACTGATCGTAGGTAGATGAACCATATCGGGTAGCTGAGATCTATTCTCATGCTGTAGTTCCAGAACCCGAAGCCTGCACTACCATAGTGGGGGTATCCGTTGCCCGAAAACCTTGCTTTTAACGAGAGTTTTCCACCGCTCCATTCGAGCCCCTCGAAGGATCCATCACTTATCTCCGCGTTGCTATAATATAGTGCCTCGGTCGGGCCCATACAGAGCTTTAAAATACTGTTCTGTATAATGATCCTTGAGACCCCGTCACGGCGTAGTCTCCATCGGGGACTCCTTTCATTGAAATCATCAAGCATGCTTGATCACATTAGTTAGAAGTGTTTTTGAAGGATAAAAGAGTTTTGAGCTGAAGAACAAGTATGCATGGCTATATTATTGCCCTACCTGTGTTCTTGTCGAAGATATGTATTTTGTCTAGACTGAATATCACAGTTAGTTCTTCTCCTATTCTATAGTGGTGGCTTCCCGATATTTTAATCACCAAGTGCTTATTTCCTACCTTAAGGTGCACTATTGTGTCGCTTCCAAGCGCTTCAACAAAGTCAATCACACCCTTTATCTCAGGGCCAACCATGCTTTTGGGCGCTAGTTCGCGTGGATACATGTACTCGGGTCTTATACCTACTATGACAGTCTTATTATTATAGTCTTTAAGCGCCGCGGCTAGGTCGTCGCTCAACGAGATAGTGAACTCACCCGCATCCAGCAATTTTTCTCCGTCCAGCCTGACTGTTGCGTCGAAGAAGTTCATTTGAGGTGTGCCAACGAAGCCCGCGACAAAGACGTTTGCTGGCTTCAAGTATATTT
>JALWQP010000093.1 GCA_027083045.1 Desulfurococcales archaeon | reverse complement strand
CCTAGATATCTATTATGAGGAACAACGTAAACACTATGAGAGACTATTCGAGCTGGTGTTTAAGGAGGGATATGAGCCTCTCGAAGCACTGGAGGAACTTATCGATGAAGTATGTGAGCAATATAGTGTATCGAGTAATGAAATCACAGATGAAGATGTAGACCAGTAACAGCTCAAAAATCGATGAGGGCCCTCGCGTAGCCTAACCTTTTTCCGTAACAGGCAAAATATCATTTCTAGATATAGGTGAAAGTGTTGAAGTGCCACGACACATTAGATACTATTTCTTTATGGCTGAAGGCAGGAAGCATCGATGCCGATAATCTCGTCGATTTCCCATGGGAAGTCGAGAAAAGAAACGATATTATTAAGGCTGTTCACCCTAAGTATCCAATGGAGATCAATATTTATTGCGATGACGAAATAGGTGTGCTGAGGTTACAGATCATACTCCCTGTAGCAACCATTGGGCTTGACTCGGAAAAGAGAATATTTATTTATCGTAAGCTACTAAAGATGAATGCGTTGCCCTTGACGAAAGCCATGCTTACGGGAAACGACGACTATATCTCGATAGCATCTGATCTAAGTATCAAAAGTCTAGGTAAATCAGAATTCAATGATGCACTAGCCCTTCTATTGGCAACTCTAAATTCACTAGCAAAAATACTTGATCTAACTGATGTATTATCAGAAGCGATGGTGAAGGGTTTGATCAAGCTCGTCAAAAAACATATTGACGGAGGCTATGGGAGAGATAAACTTCTTGAGTACTTAGTAAAAGTTGTTGGCCTAACACAGGAGGAGGCCGTGTCTTTGCTTAGGGAGGTCCTGGGTCCAGATGACCAAACGATCTATCTTTGAGTATTCTTCTCTAACCGTACAAGTAGTTTTTTAGCCCTACTAACGAGGGCCCTTACTTTTTTCTCATCGACAGGATTATATATTATACCATCTTTCTTCAAATATGTGCCGACGATAATGCCATCAGCGATTGATATATATGAGCCTATATTATCAACCGTTACGCCACTACCCACAATAACAGGTATGTTCCTCACGTATTTTTTAGCTAGGAATACCTTCAAAGGATCTGTCTTCTCACCAGTAGCATGACCAGTCACTATTACTGCGTCTGGATGCCCCCGTGCTCTAGCGTTCTCGAGTGCATCAATGAATGGCAATATTGGTTTACTATGCTTCACATTTATATCAACATATACTTTAACACTGGGAGAAAGCCTGCTCCTTTTTCTAAGGAGCGGGCAAGCTATTGGGAACAAGAGGCCTTCTGGAGCCCATACTGGCTCAATAAATGCGTTTACCCTGATAAAGTCCGCTTTACATTCAGCAGCTATCTTGAGGGCATCTATACCTGCGTTTCTCAAAACATTGACGCCAATCTCTATTTCCGGATACTTCTCCCTCAACATACAGACTATCTCCTTCATAAAATCGATCGATTCTTGTGAAGGCCTAATAGCAAAAGGAGCATCGCCATAGTTTTCAACAATAAAACCGTCAACACCGCCCCTAACTAGTTTATCAGCATCGTAGAGAGCATGCCTCAAAATCGTATCTCGATCACCATTATAGAGAGGCGAGCCAGGAAGCGGTAATAGATGAACCATACCATATATCTTAAACATTTCTACGAAACCCTCGTTTCACGAGTTCCAACACTACTTATCTTCAGAAAATTATAGATTATTAACCAAACCATTATCTGGGACAAAACAGTATGTATAGGATGGTGCATTGTAGATGAAGCGCGGGACAATATTTATTTTGGGAGCATTTCTGTTCGTCTTGATATTACTGTCCCCAAGAGCATACAGTATACCGGAAAGAAATACCGAATACATTCCCGGAACAATAGGTGTTTCGGATCTATCAACTTTTATCAAGAGTTTGGAAGAATTAAAAAATCTAAACGATCCAGTCGCTAATATGTACATAGAAGAAATAAAATCTAGCATTAGTAGCGGCGACTACGATGAGGCAAACAAGCTATTAGCAGAGCTCCAGACTTATCTCAAGGAAAAGTATGGCAATCTCTCTGGCTTAGATCCAGAGCTCGCTAAAGATATAGCTTTCATAGAGTCCATTAAAGAAGTAAACGAGCGGGGCGCCATAGTAGATATATCGAAGTACTTGAACGACTTGGCCGGTCTGATAAAGAATCCTGATGAGCTTAAACAACTCCTTGATATTGCGAATAAGCTTGAGAATGGTTTGCCCTTATCTGATGCTGAGAAAGCCTTACTTGGAAAAATGCTCGAAGCCTTCAACATTAAAGAGGCTGGTCCGGGCAATGTTTCGTTAAACGAACTAAACAATTTATTCAATAATACAGGTGTAAACAACATAACCATACCAAAGATATCCGTTCCATCGTCACTGAATATGTCATTACCCTCATCTAATCCCTCAATTCCAAGCCTAGTCTCACTGGGATCACCAAGTAGCCTAGTCCTACCTAGCATCCCGACCCAGTACCTAGTCGCAGTACTAATACCAGTCATCATAGCTTCCATGATTTATCTCGCCAGAGATCGGTTTTCGGCAATGCGCTTATCAATGAGAAAGAAGCTGGCCAAAGCCATAGCGATTACAATGTCCAGGATTAAACATATAGATGACCCCGTAGCCAGACTATATAGGATATGGTTAAACCTAGCCAATGCATTCGGTTATCCACGCTATTCATGGGAGACTCCAAGAGAGCATCTGCAGAAGATCCGTGATGATATTCTGAGGAAACGCGGTTCAATTATCGTTAAGCTGTACGAGATGAAATTCTATGGAATGAAGGAGCCTAGATCCGATGAAATAGAGAAAGCCAGAAAAGAACTAGAGGCGGAATAGAATGAGGATGAAGCTAGTATTAGCGATTCTTATTATTATAGGCATAATCGCATGTTTCTATATACCAGCCAAAGTAATAGAGTTTGCAACATCCGTATACATGAACACTGCAAGCCCCTACTCCATGGGATGGATGGGGACTAGTATCCTCTACAATAGGCTCCAAGACGCGAACTTCACGGTCTATGTTGCTGAGGATGAACAGCAATTTACCCAAGCACTTACTAAAGGAGGCACTGTCTTAATAGTTGCACCAGATCACCCGATACCCTATAGTCTAGCAGAACAAATATTTAATGCATGGATTAATGGAAAAGCAAATGTAGTGGTTTTTGATGAAAACACTACATCAAATACCCTCCTACGTAAAATAGGCTTGTATATTGATGGAAGAGCTCTACTTTATCCTGGACTTGCAAAAACACCAGGCTTCCCACCAGCAGAAATCATTGAAATGAATGGTTCGAGGATACTTGTGAGACTTAATTGGGCGAGCTTCATCGTACCCAACAATATTACAAGTATTGTTACGAGATATGATTTCATCAGAAATGCTAAAATAATTGGTGAAGCACTAGGTGCCATAGACATTAATGATAACGGAAAAATTGATCCCGGTGAAGAACATATAGGTACATATCCTGTTGGCGCCCTCATAACAAGCCGCGCCAATACGCTTTTCTTTGTATTCACCGACAGTTATCCCGTCCTTAATGCAGCGTTTGAGACGAATTATACTCTCTCACAAGTAATGCTAGGATATATTGAAAAAATCTCAAATAGTACGAGAACACGGACAATCATAATACCAAACTTTCTCTATAACAGGGACTACTATAGACTTAAAGTACCGTTTCATCCCGCATTATTACTGGTATACGCGGCTAAATATACATCCATAGCAGATAATTATTTTGAAAGAATACTCAGTGCCTCCATCTACATCAAAACAGGTATTGCAACACTAATACTGCTCTTATCGGTTCTTGCATTTATCAGAATATTCGGTGGTATCAAGAGAGAAGATATCGAGCCGTCTCCACGCAGAGAACTAGTATCCCTTATTGAAATACTTGGCCCATCCACGAAGATTCTAAAGGGACGTGAGAAAGACGTTATTGTGAGTATTTGGAAGTTCATTGATGAAGTTTATTATACGTTGTTTGATCTGCGTTTGGATGAGCTCATACATGAATCTAGCAAAATACGTGATATAGCCGGTAGACTAGGCATGGATGAAAATAAGCTTAAGACTACTCTATATGAAATGTATAGAATATATAGAAAAGCCATCGGAGAATCCAAATTCCCAATAATAATTAATTGGAGAACAACAGTTAGGAAATTCATAAACATGGGTGAAATGCTTCTAGAACCTACAGGCTATACACTTATAGGGAGGAAAGGTTACCGTGACATCGCCTACTTTATCAAATAATATTGACCCTGGTTTTGCCCGCTCCGTCTCCGAGAGAATACTGAAGGAGGCGGGCAAAGTAGTTGTAGTTAAAACAAATGTTCTAAGATATATCCTAGTATCAATGTATGTCGGCGGACACATCCTACTTGAAGGAGTTCCAGGCGTCGCTAAAACCCTTATCGCAAAAACCATTGCGAGAACGGTCAACCTCTCTTACTCGAGAATACAGGCAACACCAGATCTTCTTCCAAGCGATATCATCGGAACACTCGTCTACGATCCACGCACAAATGATTTTAAGCCCCGGAAAGGACCTATTTTTGCAAACATAGTACTTTTCGATGAGATAAACCGTGCAAGCCCAAGAACTCAATCTGCTCTTCTCGAGGCAATGCAGGAAAAACAGGTTACAATGGAGGGGATAACATACAAGCTACCTGAACCATTCATAGTAATTGCTACAATGAATCCTATAGAGATGGAGGGGACTTTCCCATTACCTGAAGCACAACTTGACAGATTTTTACTGAAAGTCATTGTTGATTATCCAACTAGAGAAGAGAGTAAAGAGATCCTGAGACGAGTTCAT
>JALWQP010000092.1:48127-58153 GCA_027083045.1 Desulfurococcales archaeon | reverse complement strand
GGTTTTTCCCACACTATATTGATTACGAATATGACTACGCCCTCACAGGGTGATTTAATCACTCTTACTTCATACTTATTTGTGATAACCATTCCGATCTTGTCTTTGGCGTAGATTTTTTCGCCTTCTCGAGGAGAGACGTATGGTTCGTAGCCACTAATTTCAATGAGACATAGTTTTGCACCCTTCTTTACAAAAAGGCCTTTTAACGGTTCTTCATCACTGAATTCAGGTACAACTATTACGTCTTTTTCTAGGATTGGATTGGCTACGTCGAAATATTTGAGAATATCCTCATATATGATGTGACCATAGCACTCATTTGATACAGGCTCTTTAACTAGGACATACTCGTCCGATACTCGACAAATATACTTGTTGGAACTCTCATCTCTTACAAAGATCTCTGGATACTTATATTCTTCCATTATTTATATTCCTCCTCGTATTTCTTTGTATTCCCTTAAATCTATTCCTCTTTGCTCAAGATACGAGAGCATATCACTGCTTAAAA
Source organism: Desulfurococcales archaeon (assembly GCA_027083045.1). GTDB lineage: Archaea > Thermoproteota > Thermoprotei_A > Sulfolobales > Desulfurococcaceae > JAADCY01. The sequence continues at coordinate 57,639 of JALWQP010000092.1, read as the reverse complement.
TAAATGGTTTCTTCTTAAGTTCCGATATATTTCTAGCTCCGGTAAGGAAGGACACTATCTTCATTTCTTTGATCATCATTTCAAGAAATGCTTTACCGGCATTTAGGCCTCTAAGATATATTTCTCGTATTAATGGACGGGCTACACCGTTGAGATCGGCTCCCAAGACAATGTTCTTGATGGCGCGAAGACCGTCGTATACTCCACCACTAGCAATTATGAAGGAGTCAGGTGCTGCAGCTCTTGCTTCTATAATTGCAACTGGTGTTGGTATCCCCCATGATGATAAATGGTCTGCGATAGTTGTGGTAATTTTGTCCTTTTGCCTGTATTTTTCTACGAGTATCCAGTTCGTACCACAGGCTCCAGCGATATCGAAAAATCTTATTCCCATAGAATAGAATAATGATACATCTTCGTATGAAAGACCGTTTCCGACCTCTTTAATGATGATAGGAACACCTATATGATCTAAGATCTCCTCGATTCTTTCAAGGATCCTAGCGTTAAATCTCGTATCTCCTTCAGGCTGTATAGCTTCTTGAGCTGGATTTAGGTGTATAGCTAGTGCATCGGCGTCAATACTGCTAATTATGTAGGATATATCTTCATTTCTTAGATCTAGGAGCGTGTTTGCGCCAATATTGCCTACAACTGGTACATCTTTAGCTATCTCTCTGACAACTTTATATGAGCGTATTATTTCAGCTTCATCTTTATGTATGATTAAGGAACGCTCGCTACCAACACCTATCGCTATCCTAAATTCTTCGGCTAGAACAGCAAGTTTCTTATTATACTTCGTCGTTAAGGGATCTCCACCTGTCATACCACTGATCATCAATGGTGCCGAGAGCTCATAGTTTAGAAATCTCGTTGAAAGATCAACGTCGGAGAGGTCGATGCCTGGAAATGCCCGGTGTATGAGTATGATTTCATCATATATTTCAGAGCACTCGTTAGGAAAATCAACGTCTTTTTCAACAACTATTCTAATATGTTCAATTTTTCTATTCCTAATGTTCGGATCCGACAAAATCGATACACCATTGCCCTGCCTAAGGAATTAGTCGAATACCATTATTTAAAATAGTGGATGTAGGACGGCACTTAATTATCTTAGGCCCTAGTATAGAAATCGTATTGCTGCGTACCCTACTACTGCATTTTTATGTCCTGAAACATCACCACTAGTTGCATGTTTTAGGAGCTCGACGTGGTGACTGCCCGATACTAGTTTGGCATATTCCATTAGCGTCATTATTGCGCCTGGGCCGCAGACAGATATGTTTCTGTCTATTATCACGCGGTAGAAACTCTCTGTATCTAGTTTGACGATCTTCTCGATCGCTAACATGTCTTTCTCCACGGTTATTTCGTGGGTTTCATAGTGGTTAAAATCACTGCTTGCAATGATAACTATATCACGCTCGAGCGTTTTCACTGATTCATAAATCGATTTTGCCAGGTCTTTAGCGGCGTCAGGACTATGAAGGCCCATGACTATTGGGACTACATTTATGTTCTCGCCGTATAGGTATTGGAGGAATGGTATTTGTACCTCGATAGAGTGCTCCTCTATGTGGGCGTAAGTATCTGCCTCTGCGATGCTGCTGTTTTCGATGATGCTTCTGGATAGTTCTTCATCGATATTTACATAGCCTAGGGGTGTGTACCACCTCCCTCTTGGATAAACTGAGACTAGTGAGCCTAAGCCCGTATGGTTCGTGCCTATTATTATGAACGTATCTGGGTTTCCTTCTTCGGCTATTTTGTAATAAACGTGAGCGGCTATAGGGCCGCTATATATGTAGCCTGCATGTGGAGCAACGTATCCTATGCTGTTAGGTACCCTTTTGTTGGATACTATGGGTAGTTTTCCTGGGCCGAGAGGATGCAAGAAACTCTTTTCTATCAGTGATATGAGTTCTTTGGGATCCTCAGGGTAAAAATACCCGGCCACTACGGGGTGTCTCACCCCTTTAAATTCCAAAAAATCACCTCCTCAGCTTAACCTCGAACTCGCTCGGAGGCTCGGGGAGGTCTCCATCAGGCGGAATAACTCCTTTTAGTCTAAGTATTTCTCTAGCAAGCAACCAGTATATGAGTGCTAGGCTCTTCCTACCCTTGTTGTTTGCTGGTATTATGAGGTCGATGTACTCTGTCCTGTTATCTGTGTCGGCAAGCGCAACTACGGGGACACCTATCTCTGCCGCTTCTTTAAGTGCCTGTGAGTCGGCTCTAGGATCTGTTATTAATACTATGTCGGGCTCGAAATACCATTTGAGGCTTGGGTTAGTGAAAGTACCTGGCATAAAGCGCCCTGTGAATGCTTTGCATCCCACATAGCTACAGAATTTCTTCGCCGGTTTTTGGCCGTACTGCCTAACGGATACCACTGCTATTTTGCCAGGCTCAAAGTGACTTAAGAACTTGGCTGCTACTCGTATTCTTTCATCTATTTTTCTTATATCAAGAATGTATAGTCCATCGTTTCTAACTCTATAAACAAACGGTTCCATGAACTTTGTACATATATGTGTCCCTATATGAATTCCCGACGCTAGATACCTATCTAGAGGAACGAGTAGCTCAACCCCTCTTTTCTCCTCCTTCGTATGTGTCTTGGTTTCAGATGCTCCATTCTTACTCATGTTGTATCACCGTCTTATGAGACTTTAGGGAAATTGAGTAATTCATATGCTATTTCTACATGGGATAGGAACATTCTTCTACAACAGTATCTTTTCACACCAAGATCATCTAGTACTTTACCGGGATCCTCGCCTGCTTCAACTCTCCTCTTGAATTCCTCCCAGAGATGACCTATGGGTGCTCCACAAGTAAAGCATCGTACGGGGAAAAGCATTTGTTTCACCTATAGCTCTTCTGCCATCTTCTACGAGCACTATATCTGCCCCATTTCTCAGGCTCGGTTCTTCTTGGGTCACCGCTCAGCATGTATCTGTCATACTCTGTAAACACTCTTCTTAACTCTTCATTGTTTCCTGCATAAGCTAAGAGACCCTTCGCGAGAGCCATTCTCACAGCATCTGCTTGGCTCATGTATCCTCCTCCTTTGACGTTGACATATATGTCGACTCTCTTCCATAGATCGCCTATTAGCACTAGTGGTTCGTACATCTTTAACTTGGCAAGCTCTATCGGCCATATTTCTAGGGGAACACCGTTTATCCACACTCGTCCTTCGCCGGGCTTAATAATGGCCCTGGCTATGCTTGTTTTTCTCTTACCTGTTGCGATCACTATTTTTCCCTTTCCAGCCATTAAGCCTCACCCTTCCATCCAAGGTGTTTAGCTATTTCTCCAAGGGTAATATATCCTCGTGCTAGCCTAGATTTGTCAGCTTCTTCGAATTTAATGAACTCCTTGTTCTGTAGCTCGGGTGGTACTCCATTATAGACTCTTAGGCGCTTATAGGCTTCCCTACCTTTAGGCTTATCCATTGGTAGCATCCCTCTAACTGTTCTTTTTAATATGTTATGTGGTGATTTCGGCCTCCTAATACCGTGTTTGTATGGGTTGTAGTGTGTTGTTACTTTCTCGATCAGCTTGTATCCCATTATAACTCTTTTACGCTCTCCACTAACCACGGCTTTTTCTGCGTTGACAACAAATACTCTGTACCCTTCAAGAAGTTTCTTTGCTACAATGCTTGCAAGCCTACCCAATATCTGGTCAGAAGCATCAATGTATAGGGTTTTTTCCACGCTCATTTTTTCACCCTATGATCTTTATATTTGTGCCCTTCGGGTTTTCCTTGGCTAGGTCAAGTATGTATACTGCTTTGCCGCCTGCATTGAGTATCTTCTCAGCAGCAGTTTTTGAAAATGCTAATGCACCGACCGTTACAGGGTGATCTATATGTCCCGCGCCCAAGACCTTGCCAGGTACAACGACTATGTCGCCGTCTTTCGTGTATCTGTTTATCCTGCTTATGTTTACAGCTCTCCTTTGTCGTTTGGGTTTCTCCAGTTCGTCCGCTACGGCATCCCATATTTTGGCCTTGTATGTATTGGCTAGTTTCCTTAGCTCACGAATCGTTTTTCTGACCACTATGTTTGTTGGCCCCGTCTTTCTCATTTAGTGATCCCCTCCATCTTTAATGATTCCACCAGACTATCAAGCTTTGATTCAAGTACCTTGATGGCTTCTAGTAAAACACGTTTTGGACTTAAAGCACCTGTGGTTTCGACTAGGAGGATGTACTCGTCTTTGCGCCAATTAATCTTTATTGCCCGATACTTACATGCTTCTTCGCAGACCTTGCAGAGGCTACAATCAAATATTCTGTCTGAACTCACTTTTACTCGATCATTGTCAATTATCAATATATTTCTGGGACATACATTTATACAGTCTGTACATTCTGGTGCTCTGCATTTTTCATGGTCGATGCTTATGTCAGCTATGAACTTATGAGCAGCAACCGATACTGGACTCCACTTAGCGTGTTCTCTTCCTCTGCCAAGCCTCGCGTAGGCTTCGAAACTAATCATTTGGCCTGGGCTGAGTACTGCGATCGGTACCCTGTCATATACAGGTTTTACATCTGGATCACTTGTTCTTAAATCACCACTGTAAAGTGTTATGATGCTATTAGAATTCGGTGGATTTTCTCCCTCGAGATCGAGTTTTACAAAACAATCCTCTGTAAACAATCCCCTCTCTGAAGCCTCTCTACATTCTTCTGGAGGCTTGTATTTCTCAAGGGCTGCTTCACTTGTAAGGGGGATAAGCCCAAGTCTGTGCGCTATGTATTCATCATAGAAAATCGTGCTATTAACTGTAAATACGACAGTATCTATAGCCATAGTTGGGACATCAGCGATCATTGTCCGCCTTATAGAATTCAAAATATGTAGGGGAATGTCTTTTAGATACAGTTTTACCCTATTAGGCGATTTCTCCAAAATCCTGATCTCCAAGTATATCACCGGGAGAATTACAGATTAGACTCTCCTACCTCTACGGCCACCAGGCCTTCTTGTCGTATCGTGAGGTATTGGGGTCACGTCCTCAATCCTGCCTATAATGAATCCTGCTCTGGCTAATGCTCTGATTGCTGCTTGTGCGCCTGGACCAGGCGTCTTAGGCCCATGGCCTCCTGGCGCCCTTACCTTAATATGAAGTGCGGTTATGCCTTTATCCATGGCTTCGGCGGCTGCTCTGCTCGCCGCTATCATTGCTGCGTAGGGGCTCGGTTTTTCTCGGTCCGCTTTGACCACCATGCCACCGCTCCATCTACTAACTGTTTCGGCGCCTGTTAGGTCTGTGATGTGTACTATTGTGTTGTTAAGGCTACTATAGATGTGGGCTACGCCCCATTTAAGCTCTCTACCCATGAATGACATTAGGCCTCACCCTCCGCGGCTTGTTCAGCTTTTTTCTTGAATGGGCTTGTGGGTGCGTAATCAATAAGCTCTTCTTCCTCTCTCGAGACTATGTATCCGGGTGATGTGACTCTTCTACCCGCTATAGCTATGTGACCGTGAACGATTAGCTGGCGTGCTTGATAGATTGTTCTGGCCAGGCCCTTCTTGTATACAATGGTCTGTAGCCTTCTTTCAAGAAGATCCTCGGCTTTTAGCGATAGAATATCTTCGAGAGTGGCATTTTCCGGCAATAATCCGAGATGATATAGTCTCCTCAGGAGGGCTCTCTCTGCTTCAGCTCGTACTTCTGCAGGTGCGGCTAGTAGCGAGCGTGCTTGGTGTCTAAACTTCCTGATAATAGTGCTGGCAATCCATAGCTCCCTCTTGTTCCTAAGACCATATGTTCCAAGAAGTTTCAGCTCTTCTTCAAGTACTTCTTTTCTCCAGGGGTGACGTGGTCCCTCCCACTTCTTACGTGGTTTTCTTGGATCACCCATTCAAGAATCACCTCCTCTTCTTACGGACACCAACAGTTATTCCTAGCCTACCCGTTGTACGTGTGCGCTGTCCACGAACTTTCAGTCCAAGTGCATGCCTTATACCGCGCCAGCTCTTAATCTTCTTCTCGCGCTCGATATCCTGTTTAACATAGAATATTAGTTCGGGGCCTATCAAGTGCAGATCTTTGCCAGTCGTATAGTCTTTCCTCCTGTTGAGCATCCATACAGGTATCTTGTATTCTTTAGGTGATTTTAGGAACTCTTCTATTCGCTTTATCTCTTCATCAGTGAGATAGCCTATGCGCATCTCTGGATCTATTCCTAGAACCCGGCACATCGCATAGGCCAGATTGACACCGACACCTTTTATCTCGGCGAGTCCGTAAGCTGTTTTCAGGCTACCGTCAATGTCTGTACCCGCTATTCTTACGATGTATCGAAATATCCTTTCACTCAATACCTCTGGACACCCGCTCATTATTTATTCTCAATAATCCTTTTTGATAGGGATATTTCTCCGCCATTATAAGTTTATCCTTTCATACACGTGGCGGTATAAACTGTAATAGATACGTATATTGGTCCAGTATACATATTGTTGATGGTCAGGAGGGGCGAAAGGCTTCATCCCTGTATGGTCATTACCCTAAAGCGCCTCTTCATCCCATGAGAAATATTCTTGTCAAAGCCTCTACTAAAATAGAATTGGTTTGCTCCGGACAAGGTGTTATGGAGAAATGATGGCGCCGGGGGCGGGATTCGAACCCGCGCGCCCCTTACGGGGCACTGGCTCTCCAGGCCAGCCCCTTAGGCCGCTCGGGCACCCCGGCACCTAGCTCTATTATAATTTTCGATTCAATTATAAGTATGGTTCTTGGGTAATCAGTGCTTTGAACAAACCCGTCAAGATTATATCTTTCCATGAACTAGTTCTACTTCCATCCATATCTCTGGCGGTACACGTACTCGTATTAAGTGCTTCATAACTCTTTCATCAGCCGCTATGAATAGTACACGTTTATGTATTCGCATTTCCCATTTCTCCCACTTCTTCTTCCCTTCTCCATGGGGTAGCTTGAGCGTTCTGACAACCATTCTCTTTGTTGGGAGCGGTATTGGACCGGACATGTTAACCCCGGTCTTCTTAACTATGTCCACGATCTTTCCGACGAACTCGTTAAGCACGTTTACATTAGTGCTCCATATCTTTATCTTTACCATAGACATTGCTCACGCCTCCATTATCTATATGGTTCTAAGGATAGAAGAAGTGTATAGGGGTAGAAAAACCCTATGGTTGTTATTTTGGAAGAACCTTATTTAGTCCTGATCTCTATCTTCATGGGTTTGACGTCAACTACTACGCCGATACCGATTGTCTTGCCCATGTCACGCATCGCGAATCTGCCAAGTGGCGGTATCTCGCTGTACTTCTCGATTACTAGAGGCTTTATAGGCTTGAACCTAACTATTGCTGCGTCACCCATCTTTAGGAACTGCGGGTTCTCCTCTACAACTTTACCTGTTCTCGGGTCTAGCTTAGCCTTTATCTCAACGATTCTGCACGCTACGCTGGCTGTGTGAACGTGTAGTACTGGCGTGTATCCTACAGTGATTGCTGTTGGGTGCCATATGATGAATACACGGGCAGTGAACTCCTCCGCCACTGTTGGCGGCTTGTCTAGGTGGCCTGCTACGTCTCCACGCCTGATGTCGCGCTTGGAGATGCCACGTACATTGAATCCGATATTGTCACCGGGCTCGGCCTTCTCGATCCTCACATGGTGGGTCTCAATGCTCCTGACTTCTCCTACCTTCGCCGGAGGCATGAACACTACCTTGTCGCCGACCTTCAGTACACCGGTCTCTACCCTGCCCACCGGCACGGTACCTACTCCGGATATAGCGTAGACGTCCTGTATGGGTATTCTTAGAGGCTTGTCGATCGGCTTCGGTGGTGGTGTTAGCATGTCAAGGGCTTCTACTAGTGTTGGGCCATCGTACCATGGCATGTTGGGGCTACGCTCGATCAGGTTGTCACCAGTCCATGCTGATACCGGGATGAACGGAATCTTGCTGATGTCATAGCCTAGGCTCTTGAGGAACTTTCCTAGAACGGTCTTGATCTGCTCATACCTCTTCTGGCTCCATGGAGGCTCGGTTGCATCCATCTTGTTTACAGCAACTATTAGCTGGTTGATACCCATCGTCTTTGCTAGGATAGCGTGCTCACGGGTCTGTCCCTCGGGGCTCATTCCGGCCTCGAACTCACCTTTTCTTGCACTTACAACGAGTAGTGCTGCGTCAGCCTGGCTTGCACCGGTGATCATGTTCTTAATGAAGTCTCTGTGGCCAGGGGCGTCGATAATCGTGAAGATGTATTTTCTTGTCTCGAATTTCATGTAGGTTAGGGCAATGGTTACTCCGCGCTCTCTCTCCTCTTTGAGTTTGTCTAGAAGCCATGCATACTTGAAGGTCTCTTTGCCCTTCTTCTTAGCCTCTTCCTCTAGCATCTGCAGAGTCTTCTGATCTACTAGACCTAGTCGGTATAGAATGTGGCCCACTAGCGTGCTCTTACCATGGTCTACGTGGCCGATTACTACAAGGTTTAGGTGTGGTTTCTCCTTGCTGCTCATTATCTATACACCCCTTTTCTAGGGATCTAAATCTAAATCCTCCTATAGGTTCAGATAGCACAATGCTATTTAGAGTAGATAAGGATACCGTCTTTATAAAGATATCCATTGGGTGCATAGGAATCGACGAGCATAGAAACATACTAGGGAATACATTAAAAATGTTAATCAGGTCTTCATTGTCTTACATTATTATGTTTATATGATAAGTGTTGAATTAGTTTTTGATATAGTCGTTACCTGCTACTCAGGGCTATTCTTTCGATCTCCTCTTTTCTCTGAACCGCGTAGCTCTTAGGATCGTTGTTGGCCGCGAGTATTATCTCTTCAGCGAGAGCTTCTTCTATGGGCATTGGATTGTTGAATGCTTTGGCTCTTGCACCCTCAGTTATGTGTTTCAATGCTAGATCGACTCGTCTCTGCGGAGAAACATCCACTGCTACGTGGTATACGATACCACCGTACATGATCCTGGTTGTTTCTTCTCTGGGTGCGGTATTCTCTATTGCCCGCACAAGTACCTGTATGGGATTCTCACCTGTCTTCAGGTATATCAGGTCGAAGGCCTTCTTTACAATATTGTAAGCTAGGTGCTTCTTACCCATGTTCCTGCCTGGACGCATAACCTTGTTTATTAGTCTCTCAACTATGGGTACTTCGGCTTTACCGAATCTCCTGTGCTCGTGTCTTCCACCTGTATGTGGTAGGAATACTGGTCTTAGGCATATGTATCTTTTAAGCCCGGGATCTCGGACAATAATATTGTCGTAGCTCCATTTACCGAACAACTTTATTTCTTGTACCTTGACAATGACTCCTTCTTCAGCCACTCCTATCACCAGTGCTTCTTACCTGCCTTTCCAACACTGGTTTTCTCCTTTAAATCCTTAACTTTAAGCGTTTCCCAGTAATGTTGTGTCAGGGCTTTCGAACAGCCTCTTTCAGGTTATGTGCCCTAGCAGATATTAGGGTGTATTTAT
>JALWQP010000092.1:45234-48117 GCA_027083045.1 Desulfurococcales archaeon | reverse complement strand
GTATTTATCCATGAAAACATTTGTCTGGAGGGATAGTGTTGAGTAAAGCCGGTTATACCGAGGATGAGTTAGTAAGAGTTGTTGATGTTTATGGTGTTATCAGGACTGAAGCATTCTTCTATTCCACAAGAATAGTATGTGTAATGGAGGATGGGAGGTACTTCTACCTCGAGCGTGTTCCTTTCGACATCATAATAGCCTTAAAGAAGCTCAGAGGTGAAGAAATAGAGGATGATAGAGAGAGGCTAGTCGACATTCTCGTGAGTATGCCCGAAGTAGTCGAGCTTATGGGTAAGCACCTCAAAAGAGTCATAATTAATGAGCTAAATATGGATACTGCTGTATACAGCGCCATAGCGGAGTTCAGTGACGGAAACATGGTTATAAGAAGAAAGATGGTGCCTAGCCATGCAATATTCTTGGCTGTACTAACTAGCAAACCGATCTATGTGCGTAGACAGCTTATCGATGAGCAAGAAGAAATGGCTATGAATGATCTCCTTGATGAGGGATCCGAAGCTGATCTGGACGATGATGAAGAATTTGATGATATATACTGAATCATACTGAATCTAAACTTCTTATTGAATTAAATTAGGGAGAAGATATTGTCCAAATAAATTATTCTCGTCGATGAAATGATTTTATTTAGGGGGTATCAGCGTATCGGCTTCTGTTTCTTACCAAGATATAATGCTTTCAGTGATACACCATTCACCATTATAACCTTATAGCGTACACCTGGTATGTCACCCATTGAGCGTCCACGGGGTCCTCCTATACCCTCGATTATTACCTCATCGTGTTCATCAATATAGTTTATTCCACCGTCGAATGGTACGAATGCTGTTACTACTTTGCCGTTCTTGGCTAGCTGTACACGGACACATTTTCTGACAGCTGAGTTCGGCTGACGGGCTTCAACGCCTACCTTCTCTAGTACTATGCCTCTGGCCATTGGTGCGCCTTCTAATGGGTCATGTTTCTTCTTGAGGCCGAGCATCTTGATCTTGAATTCGCGCTGGCTCCACCTAAACTTTAGCCTTTTCTTCTTAAGCTTTCTTGCTGCGAATAACCCGTTTGGTGCTTTCTTGCCAGCCATTTCTCTGTCACCCTCTATTCATTTCAACTAGTCTGGTAGGGGTTCTTAAACACTATCTTTCCGCATTTAAGTTTCAGGCTATTATTACGGAGTCTATGCCGAAATATCTTTTCAGTATTATTCTTGCCCTTGCGACGTTCTTGCCGCCTCTCCCGATGGCAAGTCCTTTATCTTTTGGTTCGACACTGACATACACTACTTTTTTACCGCCAGGTCTATTGACTAGCTTCACTTCTCTTACTCTGGCTGGCGCTAGAGAATAGCGTACGGCGTCTTCTAGATTCTCGCTGAACCCGACAATTTCTATGTTCTTCCCTAGAAGTTTTCGTAATTTTTGTACGTATACTCCTCGAGGACCTACAGCTTTGCCTATCTCGTCGGGATTTACTAGGAATATTATGCGTCCGTTTTCATCATCGACTATGCAATCGCGTACATGTACTCCTGTTAGTTCGTGGAGGAGAGCCATGTACCGGAATTCTTCTGGTGTCAGCTTTATTACGTTCCTGCCTTCTACGCTCACGCTTCAACCCCCTCCTCTATCAGCTCTAAAATATTTGACTGGCCCGGGTCGACGATGGCAAGTGCTGCTATACCGAATGGTTTGCCGGCGAGCGCTCCCAGCTCCATGTTGGTGCCTGGGAATCGGAACACCGGTATGTTCGAGAGCCTTGCATAGTATTCTATGTCTCTCTTGAGCTCCGGCGGTGCATTGTTCGCTATGACGACTAGCCTGGCTTTGCCATGGAGGACTAGTTTTAATGTTTTCTTACTCCCTATGACTACTTCTCCTGTTTTGAAAGTCATTTGCAGAGCACGTATGAAATCTACTATTGAAGGCATTTCTATTTCTACACCTCTTACTCTTCTTCTCCACGCCCATAGGGTTTATAGGGAGTCATATATATTTCTACAATTCCCGTACCTACAGGTACGGGTTGACCAACAATTACGTTCTCGGTAACCCCTACGAGCGGGTCTTCTTCTCCAGAAACAGCTGCTTCTGCCAGCTTCTGGACAGTCATTTCGAAAGCAGCTCTTGCGAGAACACCTGTTTTTTCTCCGGCTATACCCATTCTTCCTACTTGTTTCACTTTGCCTGTCCACGTCATCATGTCTGCGAGGAGCATAACATGTCTTACATCAACATCAAGACCTTGGTCTTCCAGCACATTTATGACTTCCCTAATGATCGCTGAGCGGGCGGCCTCTATTCCTAGCACCTCTTCTATTTCCGCTATATTGTTAGTGTATACTCTCCTATAGTCTACACCCGGTATCTTCATTACTTCTGCTAGGTTGCTTCCTTCGGCAACAAGTATGTATTCGTCCCCTCTTTTCTGTATGATCACCTTGTTTATGCCTTTGATACCCTTTACCTTCGCCTTGGAGATCTTGACACGTATTCTCTCTATCTTGGTGTAATCGGCTTTCTCAGGTTTGAGATCTATTCTTATAGTATTAGGATCTCCTTCGTCCTGGTAGACTTTGCCCAGTTTTAGTTTTTCGAGAACTTTTATGACGGTTTCAGGAGTGACGCCCTTGTCCATTAACATTTCTGGATCTAGAACTATTATGGCACCTTCAAACGGGTTAACTATTATTTCCTTTGCAATGTTCTCGATTGTTGTAGTCTCTATCTTTCGTGCGATCTTCTTGGCTTTTTCTTCAGAGTATTTGTGCTCCTCGTCGAGGTAGATCTCCATTATCGCTGTACTGGGCTTTTTCCTCGCGTCAACAATCTCTATTAGTCTGGGTAGACCTAGGGTGATGTTGAATTC
>JALWQP010000092.1:34437-45224 GCA_027083045.1 Desulfurococcales archaeon | reverse complement strand
GTTGAATTCTCTGACACCTGCATAGTGGAATGTTCTTAAGGTCATCTGGGTTGATGGTTCGCCGAGGCTTTGTGCAGCAACAGTACCTACAGGCTCTCCCGGCTCTACCTGGCTTATATCATATCTTCTTATGGTCTCCTCGATTATTGCTTGTAGTTCTTCCTCGTACAGTCCATGCTCCTTGTGTATCTTAATGAGTTTCTCTCTGAGTTTTTCGTAAACAGCCTTACTGACTTTTCCCTCAAGATTCTCCTTGAGAATTGTCTCTAGTTTTTTGATTGACTTGATTCTTTTCATATTCTCCACCCTATGATTTTTTCAATCACTCTTTCTATCTTCACGGATTCGCCATGGTCGCTCTTCATGGGATCTACTCCGTCTTCACCGTATCTAAACTGTACTATTTCACCCGTGGGTAGTCGAACGGTACCATCATATTCTACACGTAGATCCTGGAGCGCATTTATGAGCCTTCTCTGCATGTATCCGCTCTGGCTTGTTCTTACGGCTGTATCGGTTAGTCCTTCTCTACCTGCCGCTGCATGGAAGAACATTTCTATGGGGTTTAAGCCGTCAACAAATCCATGGGCAACAAACCCTCTTGCTTCTGGGCCCAGATCTCCGGGTTTGACGTGTGGCAGTGTTCTATTGAAGTATCCACGGACTATTCGTCTTCCTCGGATTGTCTGCTGACCAAGTAGTGCTGCCATCTGTGTGAGGTTTACCGGGTTTCCTCTCGCTCCTGTCCTAGCCATTATTATTACTGGGTTTGTTAGTGTGAAGTATGGCGTTATAGCGTCGGCAACATCGTCCAGGAGCTTCTTTGATAGGAGATCGATTATCTCGTCCTCCAATGTCTCCTCGAGTGTTCTACCTGGTCTTGGTTCAAGCTCTCCTCTTCTATACTTATCGATAAGTTCATACACTTCTTTCTTCTTCTCCTCAATGATCCTTCTGATATGCTTCTTTGCTTCTGGTGGTAGTAATAGGTTCGTATAGCCCATTGTGAAGCCATGTTTCTCCGAGTATCTTAGGAACATCCTGTAGACGTAGTCCATGAATAATCGTGCCATGTCTTCACCGTATTCTTTAACTAGCCAGTGAATAAAGCTCTCTGGCTCTTCTCTACCTATACTAGCTTTATCGAGTACTCCAATGAGGAACTCGCCCCTCTTGATAATAACTAGGCTGTCGTGCGGACAGTCTTCGTCAATACATCTTAATGCAGAGGCGCTCGCTATTTTTGCGGGACGCTTGTAGTTAAAGTCCTTGGGTATAAATAGGCTGATAAGCTGTTTTCCTGTCCAATAGGGACCCGGCTTGAGTATAGCTGGTTCTGGGAGTCTTCCACGGTAATTCGCTACGCCTAGGAGGTCTATTACGTCTTCTCTGGTTAGTAGTGTGGATTTGTTTGTTAGAAGGAATGCTCCACTGATATAGTCTTGTAGTCCTCCTATGATTGGTCCTCCATAACGTGGTGTTAGTATGTGTTTCTCGACGAGCATTAATAATCTGGCTTCGGCTCTCGCTTCTTCACTCTGTGGTACGTGGAGGTTCATCTCGTCTCCATCGAAGTCCGCGTTATATGGTGGACATACCAGTAGGTTTAATCGGAACGTCTTATATGGCAATATTCTCGCTACATGCGCCATTATCGAGATTCTATGGAGTGACGGCTGTCTGTTAAATAGAACTATATCTCCATCCTTGAGATGTCTCTCCACTATAAACCCGGGTGCCAAACTTTCTGCTAACGCCTTACGGTCAACGTACTTAAGGTTTATCTTACGTCCATCAGGCTTAATCACATAGTTTGCTCCTGGCCATTTCTCAGGTCCATTAAGCACATATCGTCTAAGCTCGTCTATATTCCATGGAGTGACACGTTCTGGTACTGTTAGGATCTTGGCTATGTCCATCGGTACTCCTACCTCGTTTATGCTGAGATTAGGATCAGGGCTAATCACTGTTCTAGCAGAGAAGTCGACACGTTTTCCGCTGAGGTTTCCGCGGAACCTTCCTTCTTTTCCTTTGAGTCTTTGTGCGATGCCCTTTAGAATCTTACCGCTTCTATGCTTCGCGGGGCTGATTCCCGGTACTTCATTGTCGAAATATGTTGTTACGTGATATTGTAGGAGCTCCCATTCCTCCTCTATTATAGCGTTGGGAGCCCCGGTCTCAATGTGTTCTCTTAATCTGTTATTGATCCTTATTATGTCTACAAGTTTATGGGTTAGGTCATCCTCGCTCCTAATACCTGTTTCTAAAAGGATAGATGGTCTGACAGCCCGTGGTGGTACTGGTAGAACGGTTAACACCATCCATTCTGGCCGTGCGTCGACAGGATCTCCTCCCAGTAGTCTAACATCATCATCCGGTATCTTTTCGAGTCTAGCCCTAATTTCTATCGGGCTCAGCTTAGTCTGTCCTTCCTCGCCCCTGTCTTCATAGAATGTATGTGGTTTCTCGAGCCTTATCTTATACTGCTTAGCACCGCAATGAGGACATTTCTGTGCAGCTGCAGCTTTTCTCCTTATGTACTCAAACAATCTCTTCTCGAGATACCTTATGCCTAGCTCCTCGAGATTCTTTAATAGCTCGAGATACTTCTGTCTCTCAGTCTCGCTGATCTTTATTCTGCCACAGGCTCTACATGTTGTCTTGAGATACATATGTATGTGTTTGACGAAGCTAACATGTATGACGGGACGTGCCAGCTCGATTCGGCCGAAATGTCCTGGGCAAGAGTCTCTTGTGTTTCCACAAACGGGACAAATTTCGCGTGGCTCTATGGGGCCGAGCCGCCTATCCATTACGCCGCCATCGATCGGTGCCCCATCATTGTCGTAGACCTCACTGGTCATAATCGTTGTGACGCTCATCTTACGTATTTCATCAGGTGAAAGTATTCCAAACTTAATGGAGCCTATTTTTGTAGTGATGGGCATAAGGTGTCACCTCATTTTTCACGCGCGATATCTTTGATTCTTAGTCTGGGCATTATGCATAGACTCATAAGCTCTTGGAGTAGAAGCTTAAATGCATAGGATACTTCTACAGGCTTGAGTTTTCCTTTATCCTTGTGTATCGGGCATATGTATTTACCACGTACACGGTCATACCATCCAATATGCCCGCATAGTTCACATACATATATTATCGTCCTATCACTCTTATCCAGCATCTGTTCCTTGAGCAGTAGGCTTGCACCATGACCTACTAGACAATCTCTCTCCATCTCGCCAAAACGTAGTCCTCCCTCCTTTGCTCTGCCCTCAGTAGGCTGTCTGGTGAGGATCTGGACTGGTCCACGGGCTCTTGCATGTATTTTGTCTGCGACCATGTGGTGTAGTTTCTGATAGTAGACAATCCCTATGAATATCGGTGAGTGTAGGATCTCACCTGTTCTACCATCATACATTGCCTCCATGCCTGTCTCGGGGTATCCGTATCTCTTCAAGGTTATCTGTAGGTTTTCGATGGATTCTTTATAGAATGGTGTTGCATCTATGAAGCGTCCCTCGAGTGCTGCAGCCTTGCCTGCAATGCTTTCGATTAACTGGCCTACAGTCATACGGCTCGGGAATGCGTGTGGGTTTATGATTAGGTCTGGGACTATACCATCCTCTGTGAATGGCATGTTTTCGTGAGGTACGATTAGCCCTATAACTCCTTTCTGCCCATGTCTTGATGCGAACTTATCTCCTAGCTCTGGTATTCTCAGGTCTCTGACTCTGACCTTGACCAGCTTGTTGCCTTCTCCATCTGTGGTTATCATTACTACATCTACTACGCCTTTCTCGCCGTGCCTAGTTACTATGCTTGCGTCTTGTCTCGTTATACCTGCTCCTACAGTGTATTCTTGTGCGGTGAAGAATCTTGGCGGGCTTATCTTACCTATTAGTACGTCTCCGCCTTTCACAGGTGTTTCGGGCGTGACAATACCGTCTTCGTCAAGCTTCTCGTATGCTTTGGGCCCTCTATAGCCTCTCACATTGCTTGAAGGAATAGTTATTCGATCTTCTTGTCCTCCCGGGTACTTGTATTCTATAGTTGAATAAAGTCTAAAGAACGTGCTTCTTGCCAAGCCTCTATCGATGGAGCCTTTATTCATTATGAGCGCGTCTTCGATGTTATAGCCGGTGAAACTCATAACCGCTACTACCATATTCTGCCCAGCCGGCCTCTCATTGTATCCTATGATCTCCATTGCTCTTGTCTGTACAAGGGGTTTCTGAGGGTAGTGGAGGAAGTGTCCTCTAGTATCCATTCTCCTCTGGAAGTTAGCTGCGTATAGGCCGAGGCTCTGCTTAGCCATAGCTGCCTCATAGGTGTTTCTCGGGCTCTGGTTGTGTTCTGGGTAGGGTATTATTGATGCGGTGATGCCCAGTATTGCTGGTGTCCATATCTCCATATGGGTATGTTCGGGAGTAAGATCCTCCGGATCTAGGGCTATGTATGCGTTTTCTTCTTCATCGGCGTCCAGATACTCTACTATGCCGTTTCTGACGAGGTCTTCGAAGCTCCACTCGCCAGTCATTATTTTCTTGACGTGATTTGGTTTGAGCTTTGGCTTACCATTTTCCACTATGAGGAGAGGCCTTCTTATTCTTCCAGCGTCGGTGTTCACGAATACTTCGTTGATGTAATCACTCTTTATGTGGGCGACATTGACCTCTGAGCTTATCTTGCCCTGTCTTCTCAGCTTCCTTATCTCATTGGCGAGCTTAGTACCGTCTGGATGGTATCCTATCAGTCTACCATTTAGATAGACTTTAGACCATGTCAGAAACTCAGGGTACTCATAGCCTTCTTGTAATTGTTTCTTCGCTTCTTTGATCACTTCCTTGATCGGCTTGACTCCCAGCTTGTAAAGTACCGGCTCTACTTCTTCTTCGGGAACGCCGACGCTCACATAAGCCATTAGTGCGAGGTTCTTCACAAGACCAATATTTGCTCCTTCCGGCGTCTCGAACGGGCACATGCGGCCCCATTGTGTTGGATGAAGCTCTCTTGCCTCGAAGTGAGGCTGGTTTCTCGCCAGTGGAGAAACAACTCTTCGTAGGTGGCTGAGAGTGCTCATAAGATTTGTACGGTCCAGAAGCTGGCTAACCCCGGTTTTTCCGCCAGGCCAGTTTCCCGTGGCCATGGCGTGTAGTACTCTGTCTGTGAGCATACCGGGTTTGATCAGCTGCCTTAGGTCTACCCGTTTGTATTTGCTATAGTTTCTCTCAATAGCATTTCTTATCTCTCTCCTGAAGTAGTTGGCCAGATAATGTCGTACTAGTTGAGCCAGTAGGTCACCAGCTAGCTTGAGCCTCTTATTCCTGTAGTGGTCTTTATCGTCGGGTTTTCTACGTCCAAGAACGAGTTCTAGGAGCTTATTTGCCATTTGTGCAATGAAGTAGGCTTTCTTGAGCCTAGTTTCTGGGGAAGGATTGGTGCCTATATGTGGAAGTAGGTATTCATCGAGGAATCTCCTAGCTCTCTCAATACGCTCCTGTCTGGGCCTACCGATAGCTATTCGTACACCGATATAGTCGAGAGCGGCTTCAATGGTTTTTCTGCGATGTTGTTCTTCGAGCCTTTTCCTTTCCTCGGGTGTAGCGTCTTCTGGTATCTCGAGTTTAGGAAATATTGTTTGTGCTTGGATAATGCTTGGCATTAAATATGTTTGTATCTCGGGATCCAAACTAACCGCATATGTAATATCTATTTCAGATGAAAGACCAAGTGCAGCCATGAGTATGACTAGAGGTATTCTTAAACCCTGAATGGATGCATAGAGTATTCCATCCTTTCTTCTCTCAATTATTAGCTGGCTTCTACGCCCTCTAGATACGCTTATTACTTTTGCGAGATGAGTTGCTGAAGAGCTCTCGCTAGCGTAATCGACCAGAACATTATTGCTAGCCAGGTCTTCTTGAGCAATGAGGACTTTTTCACTACCATTTATGATGAAATATCCTCCGGGATCCTTAGGATCCTCACCATTTTTAACTAACTCTTCTTTTGACATTTTGCTTAGCGGGTCGATATCGGATTTAAGCATGATTGGGAGATCCATTAACAGTATTTCTTGTTCCTGTTCTTCTCCTCTATCGGTTACAATAGATAATCGTAAATATACTGGTGCTGCATAGGTCAGATTTCTCAATCTGCACTCGAGGGGAGTTACTTCTTTCTCGAAGCCCTCTATCGCCCTGACAACTGGTTTACCGATCCTGAATCCCTTGATCACCACTTTAGCTATTCCTGGAACCTCTATTACTTTGAATTCATCTATGATCTCTGGTAGTGTTTTCGATATGAATCTATTGTAGCTATCTAAGTGCTGGCGAACCAGTCCTTTTTCCTCGAAGAATTTCTTCATAACGATCCATCGATCATCGGGAGTCGGGAAAACCTTGGTGCGTGTAGCCACTTTTAAGCACCCTTCTTCTTTGGTTTAACTGTATCGACCGCTACGTATCTGTAAGCAATTGTTTCGCCCGCTGTGGGGCTTTTCCTAATAATTCTGATAATATCCCCTGGCCGGGCCCCTATGGCTTTGACAACAGGATCATTGATACTGATCCAGGGGAGTTGATAGGGCTTTATGTTTAGTTTTTTCAAAATCTCTAAAGCTTCTTCAGGAGATAGTATTTCGTGTTTGGGGACAAGCTCATGTTCTAAAATATTAGGTTGTTTCTTTGACATAACTTGATCCCTACCTCGATAACATTATCTACTCCCAAATCAAGCACGTAGTTCCTAAGGGGGGAGATTATAATACGGGGTCTTAAGCTTATCGTTCGGGAATAATATTATGGGTTAACATATCTGATAAAAATTACCTAAACCTTAATCTCTTATGCTGGTTACGTGTAACTATATGAAGAAGAAATAATTAATTCAAGGCCCGCAGGAAATGGTGGACCGGCCGGGATTTGAACCCGGGACCTCTCGGATGCCAACCGAGCGCTCTTCCAGGCTGAGCTACCGGCCCACGTACCCCGGAGAAAACACTATTCACAACCAGTTTATAAAGTTTTTAATTTTATATTTTCTACCTTCGATCTTTTCCATTTTTGTAACGTGCTACTATATAATCATGTATTTATGTATTAGTACTTAAGCAATATTGAAAGGTGTATTCTATGCTTGGAAAGAACCCCCTAGATATTACTCGTAAGGAGCCCTTATCTCGCGAAGAGATGATCCAAGCTATTAGATGGGCTATAATGGCGGAGCTTGATGCTGTTAATTTCTACACCCAGTTTGCAGAGCTTATCCAGGATGAGGGAGTAAAGAGGGTATTCCTCGATATTGCTAGGGAGGAGAAGGAACATATTGGTGAGTTCTTAGAGCTTCTACACCGTTTTGACGAGGAGCAAGCTGAAGCAATTGAACATGGACGTAAAGAGGTAATAGAACTGCTTAAAGAATAACTGTTTTCTTTAATTCTTTATAACCCATAGTTTTTCTATCCCCATTATAATATATATCTAGGAATCCACATAGTCTGCTCAGTCCTAACCACGGCGGGTGGGGGATGCCGAGATATTGAGCGATATTATTGATAAGATAATAGAAGAGCGCCTGAAAAGACATGGACGGATATTTGTAAGTAAAGAAATTCTATTACCTGACTATATACCGGAGACTCTCCCCCACAGAGAACGTGAAATCAGAAAACTAGTAGAGATCCTTGTTGTCGGTCTGAAGGGTGAGAGGCCAAGCAATATCCTAATCTACGGATTAACTGGGACAGGTAAAACAGCTGTCACGAAATTCGTATTGAAAAAACTCATGGAGAAAGCCCCGAGCTTAGGTGCTAGGATAAAATATGCTTATGTAAACACCCGCAAAGTGGATACGACATATCGTGTACTAGCATCGATAGCCAGGAGCTTGGGTCTTAGAATACCGTTATCAGGGATAGCCATATCGGAAATATATACGCGATATATACAAGCACTTGAAAATTGGGGCGGTCTCCATATAATAGCTCTTGACGAGATAGACTATTATGTAAAGAGACACGGTGATGATCTACTCTACAAGCTCGTCAGAATCAATGAAGATCTCGAGAATGCTAAAGTAGCTATTATAGGCATAACAAACGATATCAACTTCGTCGACACACTCGATCCCCGTGTCAGGAGCAGTCTAGGAGAAGAAGAAATAGTGTTTTCTCCGTATGATGCAGAGCAACTATTCGATATACTATGGGAGAGAGCACAGAAAGCATTTGTTCCAGGGACTGTATCCGAGAAAATAGTTCGTTACTGTGCAGGCCTCGCCGCTAGAGAACATGGTGATGCCCGCAGAGCGCTAGACTTACTAAGGGTTGCTGGAGAAATCGCTGAAAGACAAGGTGCGAACAAGGTCGAGATAAAACATGTCATACAGGCATCCCGCGAAATTGAGTATGGTAGAATATATCAAGCCGTATCAACACTGCCGCTACACGCCAAGCTTGTACTTAATGCTATTATATACCTTGTAAAGACAAAGGGAAGCGGGACCACAGGAGAAATATACAGCAAGTACAAGGAGATCGCGATGAGCTACGGATATGATCCCCTAACCCAGCGCAGGGTCAGTGAGATCATAAACGAGCTTGACATGCTGGGTCTCGCGACGGCGCTGGTAGTAAATAGGGGGCGGTATGGTAAAACCAAAATAGTCAAGATACCCCGTGAACTCCTCACGATAATGGAGGAAGCCCTCGGTGAGACGTGACGTAATAGCTTTTGATGACGGATATTTTCCACCCACATTTAAGGGATCAGTGGGAAAAACTCTGCTTATAGGAGTCTTATATCATGAAAGGGTAACGATATCAAAAATACTATGGGATACCATCATTGTCGATGGATTAGCTACCACGAATAAAATAGTGGACATAGTTAATGTTCTAAAAACTCATTCAGATGATCCGGTCATAATTCTTGATGGAATAACATATGCTGGATTTGACGTCGCAGACCCTGATAAGATATATTCGGCGACAAAAATACCTGTTATCAGCTTTATACAGTACCCACTAGATCTAGAAAGGATTAGACGTGCTCTTATCAAACATTTTTCAGACCATGAGACGAGATATCGGGTAATTCATAGAACCTACACGAAGGCGACACCCCTGATCACTCCATGGCGTGTGGTCCGATTCTACGCCGTAGGCTTAACAAGAGAAGAAGCCTCGTCACTGTTGAGAGGGCTAATGATCTATAGTCCTGTGCCAGAACCTCTAAGAATAGCGCATATGATCGCGTCATACTTGTCGAAATACATGATGGAAAATGGTTATCTCTCATGATTATCGATACTGAGAGAAAAGTATATGCGGGCCCGCCGGGATTTGAACCCGGGACCTACGGGTTAAAAGCCCGCCGCTCTACCTAGCTGAGCTACGGGCCCATACTGGTTATTACAAAGTGTGTAGAAGGGATTATAAAATACGCGTTCCCGGCCATATGGTCTTGTATCTTTGCATCCCATATTTCTTCTGGAGTGCCGAGAACTCTCGTTTCCCCAGCACTGTCAGTACCTCTATCCTACTGGCTCTGAATGCATAGACCACGGCAGTTCCTTGATATCCAAGCGCAATATACACGTCTTTTAACCTATCATAGATTACTCCAAGGGGATTCAGGAGAATATCTAGCGCCTTATCTAAGGATATACCTGTCATGCATTCTTCTAAGCGCATGCTTAGAGAAAACTATGGAAAAACCTGTTTTGTCATCGGAAAACATTTAAGACCCCCACGGAAATCCTATCTATAGCTTGGAAGTAGCCGGGTCGTCTAGCGGCCAAGGATGCGGGGCTCTGGCCCGTCCCGCGACGGGGAGAACCCCCGTGACCGGGGTTCGAATCCCCGCCCGGCTACCATTCATTCTTCGTTGGTTCTCATCCATTCTTTCACTACATGCCTATTATTTAGTCTAATGCGGCAATATCTTCTTCACAGGAAAATAGAAAAAAGACGGTGTTTCTAATTAAAAACAAATGTTGTCATGATCACTTTGTTGATCCGCCCTTGAGCGTTACTGTAACATTTGTACCTAGATCTATTCCGAGGCTTGAACAGATGTTATTGGCCCCTGTCTCCATTGGCGAGTTTATTATTTGCTCGTATTCCTGCTGAGATATTACCTGTGGTGTGTAGGTTGTATTGAACATTTTCTCCAGTGTTGATACGAAAGCTCTTAGATGGTTGCGTGAACCCATCATGAGGCACTCGAATACTTGTTTGACGTCTTCATGTCATACTTTCGCGATCCAGTCCTGTAGGTCCTTTATATCGGTTTCCTCAATAAGTGCGCCAACTTTTAGTGCTTCTTCAAGGCCTTTTGATCCCTCTTTTATCAGCTGGTTATATAGTTCTTGAATATGCGTGTTGTTAAACTGGCCGGGAGCGCCGAGATTGATCGGTATTCCGTATTTTTCCGCGAGATTTAGTACTGCCTTAACATGTGTTGTCTCGCTTTTTGCTATGTTTGCAAAAACCGGCACGTTAGGGTACATCTCTGCAAGTTTCGAATATACATCTAGGGCGAGTTTTTCTTCCTCCGCCATGTACTTAATGGTTTCTATTTCTATAGATGTTAGACCAGATGTCGTAGTAGTGGTTGATGCTACTGGAGATGTTGAGGTAAACGTTGTCGTCGTTGTGGACACTACGGTTTTTATCTGTTGGATACTCATGTAATATGCTGCTCCACCGATTACAATAGCTATGAGTACGATTAACCCGATTATCCCGTATTTGTTCATAGTAATCACCTGTTCACCTT
>JALWQP010000092.1:28038-34427 GCA_027083045.1 Desulfurococcales archaeon | reverse complement strand
CTGTTTTCTAATATTCTAACTTTAATAGTTTATTTTACAAATTGAGTTAACAATTTATGAGAAAAAATATATAGTGTTTTTTGGCCCGTAGAGAAAGAGGTGGTTATTTCTGCCAAAGTACATCATTAAAATCTATGGATTATTAGTAGACATTATAGGTTCAAACACTATATCGCTAATAGTAGATAACCATAAAATCAGAGTAAGCAGACTCCTCGACGAGATTTACAAAAAATACCCGGAGCTGAAAAGCATCGGTATATCATTTAGCATATATGTGAATGGAAGGCCTGCCGATGATATCGAATGCGGACCTAATGATGAAATAGCATTATTGCCTCCTGGCTCGGGTGGATAATATGACAAAGCCAGACATTATCGTTGATATCGGTAGAGAAGATCTCTCCTTAGATGAGATCATTAATGCTATGAGGATTAAAACAAATGATAAAGGAGCCGGTGCTATTGTTGCCTTTATTGGATTCGTGAAAGGACTAGTTAATGGAAGACGTGTAGAGAAGCTTGTATACACGGCTTACGATAAGTATGTGAAAGAGATTATATATGATCTCACAGAAAAAGTTGTTGAGAAATATAGCAATGTAAGAATGGTCTATGTTTATCACAAGATAGGAGAACTATCGCCTGGCGATACTACCATCTATATCTTAGTATCTGCAGTGGATCGCGATACGGGCTTCTTGGCTGCTCGTGAGATACTTGAAGCTATAAAGAAGAGTGCTCCTATATTTAAGCTAGAGGTTCGAGAAGATGGTGAATACTGGGTAGTGGGGGATAAAAGGATTAATCGCTCTGAGCTTCGGAGAAAGTTTTCTTGATCTTTGATATAACCCTAATGCTCTCGATCCTAGTTATTGGGTACTGGCCTTCCTCGTCTTTCTCGTACTTCTTCACTAGATCCCATACATTTAGGAGAGCTACGCTAACCCCCGTGATAGCCTCCATCTCGACTCCTGTCTTGGCGGTGGTTTTAACCGTTACTCTACATAGGATGTGTTCCTCGTCTAGTACTTTGAACTCAACATTTACGTGAGTGATCGGTATGTTATGGCACAAAGGTATGAGCTCGGGTGTTTTCTTAACAGCATTGATAGCGGCAATCTTGGATATAGTAAATACATCTCCTTTTTCGACTCTTCCCTCGATAATTCTCCTAACAGTTTCTCTTCTGAGCCTTATAATGCCCTCAGCAGTTGCTTCTCTATATACCTCGTTTTTCAAAGTTATATCTACCATTGACATCATGTATTGCCTCCACGATCCTCTCAGGTTTGAAGAAAGGTTCTCTCAGACTATTTGCTTTTATAAATAATTTTTTTAACCCTTCCGCATCGCGTGACACAATGAAAGGATACGCGTCTAATAAGTTATCGTTTCTATAGATACAGGTCTTGATCTTACCGTCAGGGCTCATCCTGATCCTAGTACAGTGCATACACATCTCCGGGTTACATATACCCTTTATCACAGTCACCTCTATCCCGCTGGGAAGAATGTATGTTGGTCTGCTTTGGAAAGCCTTCCTGTCTTTCTTTACCGATATTTTCTCAAGGTATTTTTCAATAGGATCCATTGGCGCGTGGAGCCTATTATACTCGGTAAGAGACATTCCAAGTGGTATGAGCTCGATGATGTTTAGACTTATGCCTTTATCGCTCGCATAGTTTATTATGTCGATATATTCACGGCTGTTCAGAGAGAGTACAACATAGTCAATCTTCAGCTTTATGCCATTGCGTAGTGCTTCGTCGATCCCCTTGAGAACAGGTTCTAGCTTCCCGTGGGTTATCTTGTGGAAAATTTCAGGATTAAGGGAATGTAGACTAATATTTATATGTGATACCAGGTCTGCTAGTTCTTCTGCATATTTGGCCAATAATGATCCATTCGTAACTATGGATACTATTCCACCGCTATCTCTGATATTTCGTACAATATCTACGATATCATTTCTTACCAGTGGTTCTCCACCAGTTATTTTATAGTATTTTATTCCCAGGGAAGAGGCTACTGAGGCAACGAAGCCCCAGTCTTGCGCCGTGAGTTCGACCCCATCCATATTACTAGGTAAACCTTCGCGGTGACAGAAAATACATCTGTGATTACATCGGAGGGTAACACTTATCCTCATATGCGTGAGCGGCCGGCCATACTTATCGATTAACGGTGTCAAGCCAGTCTTAGCGCCTCACCAGCTCGATTATGCCCTCATATGTTTTCCTGTATAGTTCTGTTGATTCGAGCATTCTCCTGTTTCTTATGTATTTTTTCGTGATATTGTTCTTTGGAAGACCGTGTTTTTCAGCATACTCCTCGAATGAGAGACCGTATTTTTTCTGGGCCGCATCTCTGTAGATGTCATCGAAAATGTTGAACGCACAGAATGGAACTAGCCTGCCATCTGGCAATGCGTAGTGGATGTTGCATCTCTGGACACGCTGTATATCATAGTTGTATAGATCCATGAAATGCATCATTCCCAGGAATACCATTTTGTAGTGTAGTTCTCCTAGCGCATCATAGTTCCTCTTAATTATTATATTAAGCAGTATCTTATACAGGTCGAATCCTTCTGGTGCATGTTTCTGGTCGATGAACTTCCTTATGCTGTACAGTATCTTAAGGCCTGTTGTGAGTCTGCTTCTACCGATTACTAGGTCTTCCCATTTCTCCTGCAGATACTCGAGGAATCCTTCTACGTCGACGAAGTTCGTTATCGGGATGAGTTTGACTGAGCCATTCTTTCTCTCGACATATATGTAGGTTCCAGCTCCGCATACAGGGTGGTTCGTCATCTCGAATTTGTACTCCTTGGCAAATGCTTCGACGAACCTGGAAAATATAGCACTAACAGGCACCGGGAACCAAGCCTCTCTCGGCACCTCGCCATCGGTCTGTTCTTCTATTAGCTTTATTACATCGGGTATTGTTATCCTATACTTCGCCCTCTCCTGTTTCTTCATCATACCTGTTAGGCTTACGGGCTGGAAGTTGACGGCTCTGACGATGTCCACGTGTTTTGCCGCGAACTTCACGATCGCACCTAGCTCGTGTGTGTTTATACCCTTAATCACTGTTGGAACTAGTACGGTACTGGTCATGCTTGCTCTTCTGAATACCTCGAAGATATATGGTATCTCCCAGTGGTTCTTCCAGTTAGTAATCGGTGTTACACCATCAAAGCTCAGATAGACCGTATTAACACCGCCTGTTCTCAGCGCCCTCGTGTAGGCTATGGCTTCGTCGGGGTTCTTCCAGAATAGCTCCGAGAACTTTATCCCGTTGGTGTTGAGCTGTATATGGCGTACCCCTTCTTCTTTCAATGCCTTCACTATGTCGACAAGATCGTCTCTAAGAGTGGGCTCGCCGCCTGTTAACTGGACATTAACTGCTACTCCTTGCTTCTTAATACTTCTTATCATGTTCCTAATAGTATCTATGCTCGGCTCATATACGTATCCAGCAGCCTCGGCGTAGAAGAAGCAGTACCAGCAGCTGAGATTACATCGGTTAGTCAACACTATGTTTACGAGGGCTGAGTGCTGCTTATGCATTGGGCACAATCCGCAGTTAAAGGGGCAGGGCCTTATGGCGGGCGTGTAAACGTGTCTAGAACCTCTTCCCTCAAGATCCCATTTGATAAAGCGTTTGTAGATCTCGACATCGCCGTAATAGAGCTCCTCGATCTCTCCGTGCTCCGGGCAAACTCTCCTAATATAGACTCTCCCGTCTCGCTCAATAATGGCGGCTGGGACAACACGATAGCAGTGGGGGCACACGCTCTGGGTAAGGCTCAGTAGTTCTTCCCCACTCCTTATCTCTGGTAGCTTGTAGGATATCTCTCCAGCATGCTTTACGAGGGGGAGCGGTGAAAGAGTCAAACACGTCACCTCGTATAGGGATAGCCGGGATAAGCGTTTAATCATTCCTGCTAAAGGGATTGTATCTTAAGTATATTTAATACTTTATTCCAACATTCGTTTCATGGATCAGTTCAAAAATAATTATGTAATGGCTGGATAGTCTTAGTAGTTAAGTTTTAAAGGCCAAGAAACCCTATTCTGAAATACTGGTTATGGGCCCGTCGTCTAGCCTGGTTAGGACGCCGCCCTGACGAGGCGGAGGTCCGGGGTTCAAATCCCCGCGGGCCCACTACTCTACGGGGTGATAAGTCTTTCCTGCTTTAACCACAGCTTATCATTATTTTATATTCCGGGGGAACGCATGTTATACCTGGGATTATTTGTAGCATATTATATCCAGTTATTAGCGATAATGAATCCGTTCTCTGCATTGCCTACATTTCTATCGCTTACCGAGGGTATGGAGCTTATTGAGCGTAGAAGGATAGTGTCTAGAGCATTTATTACCGCCGTGCTACTAATTATAGTGTTTACTTTTCTCGGTAATTATATCCTGAGAGCGTTCAGCATCTCTGTGCCCGGTCTACGGATAGGTGGCGGGATACTTTTGATGACCATAGCACTCGACATGCTTGGAGGTATGCCGAAGACCAAGAGGATTGATCCAGAGGATGTAGCCGTAGTCCCCTTAGCCACACCTATGATTGTTGGTCCCGGCACGATCACGACTCTAATACTCCTAACATCGAGAGATCAAAGTATCCTCAATACTATATTAATACTTGTTGCTGGAGTCGTTGCCGCTATTACCACTTTTGCACTTCTAAGATACTCGGAAAAAATAGTGGCTATGACTAGGCCGAGCGTAATGAAGGCCATAGGACGCTTCATGTCATTGATCATAGCGAGTATCGCTGTTGAGATGATCATGCTGGGGGTAAAATCGTATATTGAGAGCTGGGGATTGATACAACGAGGAGAACCCGTATCATATTAAAAGAAAACAAAGCCGCCGCCGGGATTCGAACCCGGGACCTTCGCCTTACCAGGGCGACGCTCTACCGGCTGAGCTACGGCGGCTTACCCTAGTTCTGAAATAGGTCTAGGTAGGCAATTATAACTTTTATCACTGGAAACAACGTCATAGCTCGAATTCTTGGACACGGTGCTTCTTGAGAATCTTGTAGACTGCGTTTATGAGTTCTTTAAGCTTCGGAGTTGTGACCGCTACTATCAGGTCTTCAAGCTTATCTGGCTCTTCGATAATTATTCCTCTGAAAGCATCCTCTCTCCTGATCATAATGGCTAGATGTGCTGGCCTAGCTGTGGTCTTAGTTTTTCTCTCAGGGAGTTTTACCAGTTCCACCACTATGTGTCCTGATTTTAGAACTGGTTTTCTCTCCCAGTCCTTCATTGCGTTCATCAGGTCTTCCAGTTTCTTGACTAGATCCTCGCTCATGGCTCTCCGCCCAGAAATTATGTGCTATGTAATCAATTGTGATCGGGAAATATAATTATCTCCCAATAGGACTACATCTATTTATGAGGGGGTTCGGGGGCCCGGGCAACTGGGCCGTCGGGCCCTGGATGAACCCGTGGACGAGTTGCACGGCCACATCCCCATCATTTATCTTTTATCGTTTTCCATAAATGGTTCTTGATCCTTATGATCTCGCTGGCCGACAAGCATCTAGGATCTTTTCCAGCTCTCCTACTGTACTCGAGAATAGCATTCTCTAGATCATACTCTGTAGCTATACCGTTTTCTCTTAGCCTGCGCCACGCCTCAACAAAGCTCCCCGTATTTCGAACGAGTTGTGCTGGCTTAGATATATTTAAGGCTGGTTCAGGAGTAAGGATAAACGCTATAGTATTCACAGGTGATACGCTGATTTCTCTTGTTCCACCTCTTATGCTTTTCACGCCGTAGAAACCTTTAAGCGCTAGTAGTCCTATCCTACCGGCCTCACTATGAGTGTTCTCTAGGAGTTTCTCATAGAACTTCATATATTCTCTCCCAACACCTATACTGCCTAGATACCCGCCCATGCCTGCGATTAGACTTATCCTCTTCAGTACAAGTTCTTGTGGGAGCTCGCCATCGGCACCGGGAGAGTACACCATGAGCGCACTGTTCCCTATATCGTGGATAGCCGCTAACCCCATGGCATCGGCAAGGGGGCTCCAGAGTTCATCCTCATCGCCCATGGCCAGGACATCTCCCCCAACATCAATGCCTACCACATAATCGACACCAGTATAGCTTACGATGTCTTTCAGGGCACCAACATACCCTTTAACCCCTCCCCATATATCTATGAGATAAATATCTTCCTTCATGGTCTCAGCAACTCTCGCTGCTTCGAACAGTATTTTGTTACCATTTCTGATCGCGTAGGAGCACCCGTTTATTATTGCGGCATGGTTGCCGATCATCTTCTTGCCGTGAATAGCCTTGAGAGGAATAGGGCCGGGAACAGGATCATGCACGAATCTTTCCCATAT